>CAZNXI010000190.1:0-5196 GCA_964577005.1 uncultured Rheinheimera sp. | reverse complement strand
TACCGTCAACCCCGCTTTATTAGCGATAGAGCCTGCTAGTCTTTGCCCACGCGGCCCAACTGAGCAATTGACCATTCTCAGCACGGTATTTCGAAAATATTTTATTATAGAGGTACAAGCCTACTTAGCTGAACTGACACGTTATCAGCAACAAAGTTGGCCATTGATCCTCGCCTTATATGAAGATAGCCTGATGTTGCCCGTGCTAACTGAGCGTTATCACACTCAAGCCGAACAGTTACAACAGCAGCTACTCCAACATATTGGTTGGTATCAACAACTGAATCAAAGCTGCCCCGTAGGCTTAACCGGCTAATTTTCAGGCAAACACTGCAAAGATTGCGAAAAACACTTGCCAAGCCGCCAGCAGCGCAATAACATAGCCGCCGTTGTCAGGCATTCGCCGCAACATAAAGTGTGCGTCCTTAGCTCAGCTGGTTAGAGCACCACCTTGACATGGTGGGGGTCGGTGGTTCGAGCCCACTAGGACGCACCAAAAATTCTTAATAAAAACAGCACCTTAATGGTGCTGTTTTTATTTTTACTGCTGGTACATTTGAGCACATTTTGCAAAAGCTAACACATAGAAAACCATAACGACCTCAATTCGATACACCGACTCGCCTCGAGGCAAATTCTTTCTTTAACTCCCAGACTTTTACCCGTTGTTCTTGACTAAACCACCTAGTTTGACGCTTTGCAAACCTAGTAGTAAGGTACTGTTTACGTTAATGTCATCGCCTGCACGCTGATCACCACTATGCAGCCAGCACGGCGTTCGTGATGTTTTACTATACCGTTATTATCATCGGTAGTGGCTTTGGCGGCATCTGGGTGCAAAATACCTATCGAAGTGCGGCGCTGGACTCGCAAGTTCCGTCGGAACGCTCATCAATTTGCATAAACAGCCATCAATTTGGAAAAACAGCAATGACCATAGTGCTAATAAGTTTGCTGCTGCTCGCCGCCGCTGGATTTGTCCTCAAGCGATATCAGGTTGATCTGGGGCATTGGCTCTATCAAAAGGGTTCTGCCGCTGAAGCGAGATGCTATGGTTTCATACTTAAAAAAATCGATATCGGTGAGATGCAACTCAGCGCTTACTGGCATAACAACCCGGGTAAACCGATAATTGTCATGTTGCATGGCTTTAGCGCCGATAAAAGGGTCTGGTTGCGCTTTGCTCGGCATCTGACCAAGCAGTATCAGATCCTAATTCCGGATCTGGCAGGACATGGCGACAGCCCTTATCAAGCGGCTTGGGATTACAGTGTGCCAGCACAAACGGCAAGGGTTAAGCAGTTACTGGATACGCTGCAGTTGCCGTTGGTACATTTAATCGGTAATTCAATGGGCGGCTTTATTTGTGCCGAGTTTGCGATCCGTTATCCGGATCGCAGTTTATCCGTAGCCTTATTTAACCCAGCCGGCGTGTTATCTCCGGAACCAAGCCGCATGCAGCTCTTATTGGCCGCTGGCCGAAATCCTTTTTTGGTGGAAGACCGGCAACAATTTATAGAATTTTATGCGATGACGATGGCTACACCCCCGCTAATGCCTAATATGGTGCTAACGGCAATCGCCAATCACTATCAGGCACGGCGCAGCCAGTTACAAAAAATATTTTCGGATTTTATCCATAGCCCTCTGCTCGAAGCGCAGCTCGCCACACTTAGCGCCCCTACATTACTTTGCTGGGGCGATCAAGATCAGCTGCTACATGTAAGCGCAGCACAGATTTGGCAGCAATGTATTCCCCAACTACAGCTACAAATCTTACCAGGGGTTGGCCATATGCCAATGCTGGAAATCCCCAAACACAGCGCCAGACTATATCAGCAGTTTTTAACAACGCTCACTTCATCGCCTTAACTAAAATCACACTAAGCAACAATAAAAAACGCCGCGAGTTAAGCGGCGTTTGATATTAAGTTACTACTGGCTTAAGTCTTGCCACCAGTCGCCTTCGTCTTTTAAGTGTTTATCAAAGAAGGCTAATAGATGATCCCACCACACATAGCGTTTTTCACGGTCAATAATGTGGTGATCTTCGCCTGGGATCTCCACCAGCGCCACGTCACGCCCTAGAAGCTTCAGCGCGGTATACATTTGCTGCGACTCACCGGCTGGCACGTTTACGTCGGAATCGCCGGTGATCAGTAATAACGGGGTGGTGATTTTATCCGCCATATACAGCGGGCTTTGCCCGACGTAAAGCGCCTGATTATTCCAAGGGAAGCTACCACGACTGGCGATACCCGAGTATAAAAAGCCCCACCAACCTTGCCCCCAGTACGAGCTAAGCGCGCTGATCCCGGCATGCGAGATTGAGGCGGCAAACATATCGGTTTGCGTTGCTAAATACATGGTCATAAAACCACCGTAAGAGGCACCGATATTACCTAAGCGTTTACCGTCCACAAAAGGATGGGCGGCTACAAACTGCTGGGTCGCATAAATAATGTCATCTGCGGTATATTTACCCCACGCATTCACATGCAGTGCCGAAAACCGCTGGCCATAGCCAATGGTACCGCGCGGTTGTACTACGTACACAACATAGCCATTGGCAGCCCAATGATGAAAGGGGTAACGGCCAGTAAATTGTCGATTTACCGTGGTGGTGCCGCCATAGTAGTAAACAATAGCCGGATATTTTTTGCTGGCGTCAAAGTTAGGGGGTAAGTAATAACGACCATCAATTTTATCACCTTCAGGATTGGTCACCACAAAATCGCGTACCTCACCTAATTGAATATGTGCATACAGATCGCTGCTGCTATGCAGCACCGTTGGCCGCCGCTGGGTTAAAGGCAGCTTCTCTAATTGTTGTGGTGTGGCAACTGCCGTTCCTAGCGCCACCACAGTATTGGCACGATCGTTCGCTAAGCTAAAGCGCTCTACCACATCTAAGCTAAAGGGCAATTTGTTAAAGCGCTGCTTCGCAGTATCGACACTGTACAACAGAGTCCGGTCGCCTTCGCTAACTTGCGCCACCACTTGCTGGCGTGCATTTACGCTAATGCCATTGATGCTCGGATCAAACGCTTTAGATAATGCGCTAACTTGCAGACTCTTAGCGTCCATAAAGTACAACTGACCATCGTAATCATTAGCAACATAATCGCCTGCGGGCAAGTTAATGCCGGCACCATTGGCAAAATGCGGGCCGCCCACCACTAAATACCCTTGCTGGTAGTATTCAACTTGGCCCAAATGCTGATACCCCCCCAAGTCGCGCAGCGTTAAATCGGTTAGCGACAGCTCAAATAACGCCGTGCTGGCATGCGGTGGAGTACTTCTATCATTACGGCGTTGAGTAAACAGCAGCGCCTTACCATCGTCTTTTACATCTGCTAAAAAGCTACTTTCTTTATCGGTAGTAAGCGCTCGTACTAAACCACTTTGCAGATCCAGTTGAAAAATACGGCTGATATCACGATTACCGCGCCAGCGATCTTCCAAAGAACGATACACTTTTGCTTTGGTGTCTTTTAAGCTGGTATCGGCCTGTGTCCATTGCAAAAACAGGCTTTGACTATCCGGCGCCCAGCGATAGCTACCAACCCCAGTTTGGTTTTCTAACAGAGAACGTACAGCGCCGGTATTAAGGTTAAGCAACCACAAGGTGTTATTAGCCTGGTAACTTAACCACTGATTATCAGGGCTAAAGGCGGCACGGCTTAAACTTTGCTGATTAAAGGTTTTAAGTACGGTATTTTTGCTAAGATCACGCAGTTCAGTGCGCTGTAATTGCAGATCACTGACATCACTTCGCCCACTAAAGCTAACTAATAACCACTGGCTATTATCAGATACCGCTAACTGATTAATAGTTTCGGCATTGGTCAGTAAACGGTTATTAACAGGCTCTTGCTGAGCCAACTGAAATTGCACAGGTACCTGATTAGTAGGCGTTAAACTTAGCTGCACTGCGTCATTTTCAGCTTGGCCATCGCTAAAGATCAGTAGCTGCTGCCAACCGGTCGCTAATTTCAGCTCGCTATTATTGGCTTGGCTGCGCATATTAAGAAATATTTCTGGTGCCTTTACGCCGGTAAGTGCTAGCTTGGCCTTTAAGTAGGCTGGATGATTAAACTGCACAAACCAAATCCCCGGCCCCGCCGCCGCGGCTTGCGCTGGACTGACTAACTGCCAGCTTAATGACTGGCCAAACAAGCTGACCTTTTGCCCTGCTTGTGGAATAGGATCTTTTTCTAGTAACCGCAATAACTGTTGGCGCTGGGCTTTGGCTTTATCGGTCAAAGCCAGCTGCTCACTGGCAAAAGCCGGTAAAGGCCCTAAAAACAAGACTTGCTCAGCATAGCTTGTTGGCTGACTAGCCTGTGCTGCGTCAGTAGTGGTCTCTGCCACAGCAGGCGTTGCCGCCAGTAGAGGTAAAGGCGCTACAACCGCTAAGGTAAGCGCACTATAGAGTGTCAGCAACAGCGCCGGTTTTTGCGCACGGCGCGCTGCACCTAATTTGGTGGATATGAACATGGTTGATCGCCCTGTTTATTTATTGTTTTCTGTAATAAGTTGTTAGATTTGCCGCGCGGATAGCATAGCAATGCCGCTATCAACGAACAAGTTAACCGCGTTAAAACGAAGTTATTTGGCTATCAACGGTACTGCAAGGTTTAATGACTGCTTGCTATTGAGGGTAGGATTTGAAAATCGTTTCACTACATTGATAAATCAATAAATTAACTAAATTTAACTGTAGCTTGACATCTTTAGTTTAACTCATTATTTTCAATAGTCATTATTAATGGTTATGCGCTAAATCTATGAAATATCTCATACTTTCATTATTGACAGCTTTCAATATCACCTTATCGGCACAGGCAAATGCCAACAGCTTGGTTACTGAAGACGGGATAGCGTTGCATGATAGTAGCTTTCCATGGCAATTAGTAATTGATCGCGGCAAAATCCTTGGTTGTATTTACGACAATAAATTTTTCTCGCTAGGGGCCATTTTAGTATTGGAGTCCTTACCTAGGCGCTGTGAGTTAGCTTCAGATCGAAACGGTCGTTGGGAACTTCTTCCAGAAACCGAGCTTCTAGCTTGGCAAGAGAATGTTAAACAACAACAAGCCATGCAACGCGAAGCCACTTATATTGGTAAAGATCCGATAAACGAGGAAGAAGCACGTTTAATTCGCTATGTGAGGCGTGTTAAAGAACAGGCTG
>CAZNXI010000189.1:0-5253 GCA_964577005.1 uncultured Rheinheimera sp. | reverse complement strand
CCGGTTCTGGTTCAGCAACCGCAAAGTCAAGCGTATTGGGCTGTTCGCCCAAAAACAGTAACGACATACTATGGCTAAATAATCCGGCTCTGCCGCTTGTATCCATACCCATTTCGCCAAAACCAAACACACCTGATACCGGTAATTTTGCGGCTAACGGCGCGATTTCTTCTAAAATGCTGTCTTTTAATAAGTCTAATCTGACGCAACAAGAAAATACAAAAACTTGCTCTGCCGCGAAGGGACCGATCTGGTTTAAATAACTGTTGTCGAGCAACGAATTCATATTGGCAAAAGCCAGCCGTACCTGCTGGCCGATAGCAATTTTACGATTAAAAATGGCCGAACCGTCTTCTAGGGTTTTGATTACAAAAGCGGTGGTTTGATGCTCGCCATCATCAAACAATAATGGAAACATTGAAGACGCTGCAGGTAAGTGATGCGCAACCTCAGCGCCAAGATAATGCTTATACAGCTCGACCACGCTTTGACCATCGATGGTTTGCACCAGATAATCGTCAGCAGCACTGACTTTAAGTTGTTTACCAATCGCAAACCAGTTTTGCTTTAATACCGAGTGCGCGACTAATTGCTGGCCATGTAAGGTGGTGATCAAAAAGCCATTGTCGTGTATGTGCTGTTGATTAAACACACAGGAGTAAAGCACTGCGCCTGCAGGTTGAGCTACAGCGCCTGCGGCCACCACGTTGGGCGCTATTTGGTTAATTAACGATAATAAGTTGGCATGTCGGCTTTGCAAATCCGACGAATGCACCAGTAGTACCTTGGTATCGTCTTGTAGTAACTCATTTAGCGCCGCTTGGGTTTGTTGTTCGTTGGCATCAGCGGCTAATAATATTTGGCGGCAATAACTGTGTGCAAACTCGGTAACAAATACCGACAGACCTTGCTGCCTAATCACGTCATGTTCAATTTGGCCATAGCTAGTCATCCCAGCCAATAGCGCCTGCGGTAAACAGCGCTGTAAAACCTGTTGTAGTGGCGAGATCCAAACTTGTGGATCCTCACTGATATAAGCTTGCACCAGTAGAGGCCGATCGGTAGGTAGCGCAGCGAAAACCTGATCATAAATGGCTGAAGGATCACTAAAGTGCAAGGTACAGGTTTTCATAAGCTGGCTCTGTTAAGTAACTGCTGAAGTATATTTTGTATTCAGGCGTTAGCACAACCTTTTTAGGGTTATCTTGGCCAGTTTTCAACCACGCGATTAAACAGCCAAGACTGGGCATTGGTCGCAAAAAATAGTCTACCCCTTGTGCTTAGTTAAGCTTGCACTTATGGTAAAGAAAACAATAATGTATGAGGGTTTTATGCGCATTGCTCCTTTAGCCGCCTTTGTTGCCGGCATTGCCATCCTGCCATGGCAGGCTTTTTCGAATCAGGCTGTTCCTTATTTTCCCGATAGCCAATACCGAGCTGACATTGCGTCTGTTAGCCAGCTGCTGGGGCATAATTTTGGTGAGCGCATTTCTGAACCTGCCGATATCTCGCGTTTTTTTGAGCAACTGGCGCAGCGCTATCCAGACCGTATTAAGTTGGTGCCTTATGGCAAAAGCTGGCAGGGTCGACCGCTGTTTTATGCGGTACTTGGTAGTGCCAGCAATATCAGTAAACTTGGCGAAATTGAAGCGGGTATGCGCCAATTGGCGAACCCTGCGGCGTTAAGTGCGCCGGAAGCCAAGCAGTTAATTGCTAGCTTGCCGGCCAGCGTGTGGATTGCCAGTAGCTTACACGGTAACGAAATTAGCCCAGCCGATGCGGCCATGGCGCTGGCCTATCATTTATTGGCTGACCAAAGTGCCTTAACCACGCAAATTTTAAACAATACGCTGGTGTATATCGATCCTTTGCAAAACCCCGATGGCCATCACCGCTTTGTTAGCCGTTATTACGCCACGGTGGGGCTAGAGCATTCGCCGGATCGTTTATCGGCCGAGCAAAACGAGCCTTGGCCTAATGGCCGCACTAATCATTATTTATTCGATATGAACCGTGATTGGATTTCGCTAACGCAGCCAGAAACCGCGGCGCGCGTTAAAGCCTTACAGCAAATGTATCCGCTGATTTTTGTCGATTCACACGAGATGGGCGGCGATATGGGCTATTACTTTAGCCCAGAAGCCGAGCCATATAACCCGCATATACAAGCGAATCAACGCGCCGTGTTAAATACGGTGGGCCAGAACAATGCCAAGTGGTTTGATCAACTTGGCTATCATTATTTTACCCGCGAAATTTTTGATGCGTTTTACCCAGGTTATGGCGCCAGCTGGCCGCTGTACTATGGCAGCGTGTCAATGACCTATGAAATGGCTTCAGCCCGCGGTCATCATTACCGCATGCAAGATGGCAATATTTTAACCTTTGCCGATGGTATTCAGCGTAACTTCGTCGCCTTTAAAGCCACCTTAGAGAGCGCCAGTAATAATGCTACTGAGTTGCTGCAAAACTTTTATCAGTATCGGGTGCGCGCTAGCAACCAAGGCGAAAAAGACGGTATTCGTAGTTATCTGTTTGCTGCCGAGCGCGATCGCGCTGGCCATCAAAAGCTGATGGGTGTGCTCACTCAGCACGGTATTGCTGTAGAGCAAGCGCAAGATGCCTTTCGTGCCTGTGGCAAGCAATATCAGGCTGGCAGTTATGTTATTCGCACCAATCAACCCAGTTACCATTTAATGCGTACCCTGCTCGATGATACGGTGCCAATGGATAAGGCCTTTATCGCTAAACAAGAGCAGCGTCGGGCTAATAACCTGCCAGATCAAATTTATGATGTAACGGCGTGGTCCTTACCACTGATGTATAACTTAGAGATGCAAAGCTGTAATCAAGCGCCTAAAGTGGCGAGTACGCCTGTAGGACCAGACACCATTATTGCGGGCAATGTCACCAACGCTGATGGCAAATATGGCTTTGTGGTGCCTTGGGGTGATATGGCCGCGGCACGTTTTTTAAGTGCGGCCTTACAACAAGGGTTAACTGTTCGTAGTAGCGATTTAGCCTTTACCCATCAAAATGGTAAGCAGTATCCGGCAGGCACACTAGTGTTAAGCCGTGCCGATAACCCTGCCGATTTAACCGCCAAGGTCACTGCATTTGCTAAGCAAAGCGGGGCTTTAGTTGAAGGTTTAGACAGCAGCTGGGTGACTGAAGGGCCAAATTTTGGTTCTTTTAATGTACCTACGGTACCGGCAGTCAATGTTGCCATGTTATGGGATGAACCGACTAATCCGTTAAGTGCTGGCAGCGCCCGTTTTGTGTTAGAGCGCGGTATTAATTACCCCGTTACCGCTATTCGCCCAGCACAACTGCGAAATGCCGATTTAAGCCGTTATCAGGTATTGATTTTACCGGCTACCGCACGCGGCGGTTATCAGCAGGCTTTAGGCAACAGTGGCCAACAAAACTTGCGGCAGTTTGTGCAGCGTGGCGGTGTGCTAATTACCTTAGGCAATGCCACTAGCTGGCTGCTAGACGGTGATGCCCCCCTATTAGCCAGTAAACAAGAGTTTCAAGTTAGCGAACAAGAAAAGCTGGCTAAAGAAAGCCGTGTACCTGGCAAGGTATTAGCCGAGTACAGCGAATTTGAGGCGATGTTAAAGCCTTATCAAGCTGATCCAGCTTGGGTGCCGGGTTTTATTGCTAATGCTAAGGTAGATGAAAACCACTGGCTCACCGCCGGCATTGCCCCAACACTACGCAGCCTTTATGTCGGCAACCAGATTTACCAACCACTACGCATTAACGATGGTCGCAATGTGGTGAATTTCGCTGGGCCAAAAGACTTGCTGGCCGGTGGCTTTGTGTGGGAAGAAAACCGCGAGCAAATTGCCCATAAACCCTTAGTAATGGTTCAAGCGCATGGTCGCGGTCAAGTGATCGCTTTTACGCAAGAACCTAACTTCCGCGCTTACGTCGACGGCATGCACTTGCTTTACATCAACGCTGTCTTCCGCGGCGCAGCGCACGCCGGCGCCCTGCGCTAACTTATCCACAAATCTCCCCCCGTCTCCGGTACCGGACCGACCTCTGAGGTTAGGCCGGTACCGGAGACGGTTGGATAACGTATTGGTTGCGGCCTTGTGCTTTGGCTTGATAAAGCGCCGTATCTGCTTGTCGCAAGGCGTTTTCTAACAGTTCGCCAGGTGGAATGAATGCACCGCCAATACTGGTGGTGAGTTGTGCTAATCCGAGATCTTGCCAGTCTTGGTGCAGCAGTTCAGTGCAGATGCGGTGAGCAATCTGCTCGGCCATTGCCTGATCGGTGTTGGGTAGTATGATCAGAAATTCTTCGCCTCCCCAACGGGCGACTAAGTCACCTTGCCTTAGGAGTTGCCGTAATAGCTGTGCAGTCCGAATTAACACTTGATCGCCACAGTCATGCCCATAGCGATCATTAACTCGCTTAAAATGGTCCAAATCCAGTAACAACACGGCCGCGCTTTGCTGCATTCGTTGCATATAAGCCAGATAACCTTGCACCCGATGCTGCAAACCGCGACGATTTAATAATCCGGTGAGCGGATCTAGCATGGCATCCTCTCTTAACCTGTGCTGGGTTTCCTCCAGATAGCCAGTAATCGCAAAAATAGCATAGGCCGCAGTAATCCCCGGCCAGAGTAACTGCGAGACTAAATAGCCAGAGAGGATTAACTCAGGATTGACTTCGACAATAATCGAACGAACTAAGCAAACCAAAAACCAGCACAGCATCACCAGCGCATACACTTTATCAGAAACACTGGGGTTCGCCTTTACTCTGCAAAATAACCACGCTGAAGGCAGCGCCACCATCGCAGTGGTGAGGGTCATTAGATGCAAAGACGCCGTTTCCGAGAAGGCGTTATACAATAACGCTTGTAATAACGCGGCAGGTACAATCCAGAACCAAGGAAAAGGCCGGCCCACCCGACAAAAAGCATACAGCAGTAGCAACCAAATATTAAAGGCGGCAGCAGTACTTGAAGCTAGTAAAAGATAGGGCTGTTGAGGCCATAAATAGCAAAACCAACCTAAGACATCACAAGCTAAGGCCAGCTTAAAATAGCGTAAACCGTGCCCATTGTCAGTTAGTGGTTGCAAACGCGTCGATGCCAATAACAGCACCAGCGTGAGTTGCACCATAGCAAAAGTATAAAGTTGTTCCGTACTCATAGCAGCACTTATTACAGCAGTTGCATTAAACTTAGGCTTAGCTTGCAGCGATTGCAATCATTACGAAAAATTCTTTCA
>CAZNXI010000188.1:1143-5305 GCA_964577005.1 uncultured Rheinheimera sp. | reverse complement strand
TGATCACACACCTGAAAACCGACATCAGTAGCAAAGCGCTTCGCCATCGCACAATAAGCGGTAGCTTCACCGTCTTTCTGGTCCAGCTTAAACGCCGCTAAGCGCACTAACTGCCGTGCTGCCACCAACTCGGTAGCCATATCGGCCAACTTAAACTGCAGCGCCTGAAATGCCGCCAGTGGCTTACCAAACTGTTGCCGCTCTAACATATAGTTACGTGCAGTGTTCAGCGCCTGCTGCGCGGTACCAATAGAGCAGGTAGCGATATTAATACGGCCGCCGTCTAAGCCTTTCATAGCAAAACTAAAACCCTGACCTTCGCTACCTAATAAGGCACTGGCTGGGATCCGCACATCTTCAAAGGTGACTAAACGTGTGGGCTGCGCGTTCCAGCCCATTTTCTCTTCGGCTTTACCATAAATGACCCCTGCGGCATCAGCAGGTACCACAAAGGCAGAGATGCCTTTCGGTCCAGCTTCGCCAGTACGGGCCATCACCACCAGTACCTCGGTTGCACCCGCGCCAGAGATAAACATTTTCGAGCCATTTAATACATAGTCGTCGCCATCTTTGCGCGCACTTGTCCGTAAGCTGGCAGCATCTGAACCTGATCCCGGCTCTGTTAAACAATAGGAAGCCAGTTTCTCACCGGTGACTAAACTAGGTAACCACTGCGTTTTTACGCTGTCGGTGGCATAGCTGGCAATCATCCAGGTAGCCATATTATGAATAGTTAACATGGCGGTCGTGGCCGTACAGCCCATAGCCAGTTGTTCAAAAATAATCGAAGAATCCAGCCGTGATAAACCTAAACCACCGGCCTCTTCAGGGGTGTAGAGTGAACAAAAACCCAACTCGCCGGCTTTTTGTATCACGTCTTTTGGAAAATGATGCTCACGATCCCAGCTCGCCGCATGTGGCGCTAGCTCTTGCTCGGCAAACTGACGGGCGGCATCGGCAAAAGCCTGCTGATCTTCGGTTAAGTTGAAATTCATATGAATATTTCCTGTACTACTGTTATTACGCTCTAAAACCACGAACCACGACAGCCTAGCTGTATTTATTATGGCTAACCAGCACTAGCCAGGCTTGTCGAAAGCCTTTGGCTATAGCAAAACGGGCGACGGTAAAGTTGCAAATTTTTAGGTGTTTGTCTTTACTTTAGCCGCCGCACGTTTGCCCCTGTCAAACGTTAACGCAGGTTGATTGACATATTCGGGCCTGAGACCGCGATATCATCATCGAACCAACGCGCTGTAATGGTTTTTGTTTCAGTATAAAAACGTACCGCTTGCTTACCATAAGCATGCTGATCACCGTAGAAAGACCCTTTCCAACCGGTAAATGAGAAGAATGGCAGGGGTACTGGGATAGGTACGTTAATCCCGACCTGACCCACTTCCACATTATGCTGGTACTTGCGTGCTGCGGCGCCGCTGGCGGTAAAGATAGCCGTACCGTTACCAAAGGGGCTTGCATTGACCAGCTCAATGGCTTCTTGCAATGAGTTAACCGTCATGGTGTTCAGCACAGGGCCAAAGATTTCTTGTTTGTAAATTTCCATCTCGGTGGTGACATTACTAAAGACAGTTGGGCCAACCCAGTTACCTTTTGGATAACCTTCGACCTCACAGCTTGAGCCATCTAACAAGCAAGTCGCGCCTTCTTTTTTGCCCTGATCGATCAGCGACATCACCCGTGCTTTGGCTTGCGGGCTAATTTGCGGGCCATAAGCGGCATTCGGATTAGTGTAATGACCTGGTCCAACTTTACCAATGGCCGCAGCTACCTCTGGGATCCACTCAGCAGCGCTGCCGACAAAGACCGCGACCGAAATGGCCATGCAGCGCTGACCCGCTGCGCCCACTGAGGCACCAACTAATGCATTGATAACCTGCTGTTTATTGGCATCAGGCATAATAACCATATGGTTCTTCGCACCCGCGAAAGCTTGGACGCGTTTTAAATTGTCGGTACCCGTTTTGTAGATGTATTGGCCAACATTGACCGAACCCACAAAAGAAATGGCTTTAATATCGGGGTGATGCAAAATAGTATCGACTTGCTCTTTGGTGCCATGCACGACTTGTAACACCCCTTTCGGTGCGCCTGCTTGCACAAACAGCTCAGCCAATTTGTTGACCGTCATCGGATCTTGCTCAGACGGTTTTAAAATAAAGGTATTACCACAGGCAATCGCCAGCGGGAACATCCACAGTGGGATCATGGCAGGGAAGTTGAACGGCGTAATACCGGCACACACGCCAAGCGGTTGAATATAGCTATAGGTGTCGATACTACGAGCCACGTTTTCAACCGTTTCACCCATCATCATTGAAGGAATATTCGCGGCCTGCTCGACCACTTCAATACCACGCCACACATCGCCTTTGGCATCTTCAACCGTTTTACCCAGTTCTTCACAAATAATGGCAGCGATATCAGCTTGATGATCTTTTAACAATTGCGCATAACGCATCATTAAACGGGCGCGCTCTGATACCGGCACTTCTTTCCAGGTTTGAAAAGCGGCTTTAGCCGATTCGATAGCGCGCTGCATCTCATCTGCCGTGGTGCAAGGCACCTGAGCAATGACTTCTTGGGTGGCAGGGTTGGTTACATCGATAAGTTTGTCACTGTTAGAGTGGATAAACTCACCGTCAATAAATATTTTAACTTGCTGCATCATGGATTTATCTCGTTTGCTATCCCCTTCATCCTTGAAAATACGAGGGCGTTGGCAGCCTTCACGTATCTTCAAGGATGTTGGGTAACTATGAATTTAGACGGTTTACCGGCCTGTTATTCGTTGTTGTAGGCCGGCTCCGTTACCGTTATCCTTGATCTGTGCTGTCTTTGCAGCATTAGTGATCTGGGATAAATACCCGTCTTTGCAGGTTTTATAGCGCGGCGCTTCTCCCCAACCGCTTTTTTTGTTTTACGTGGTACTAAACCAGTTCTACTGCTAAGGCTACGCCTTCGCCACCACCAATACACAGTGAGGCAATACCGGTTTTTAAACCGCGTTGGCGTAACGCATGAATAAGGGTAACTAAAATACGCGCACCTGAGGCACCAATAGGATGGCCTAGTGCACAGGCACCGCCGTTCACATTTACTTTGCTGGCGTCTAAGCCCAGCTCGTTAATGGCTAACATGGTGACCATGGCGAAGGCTTCATTGATTTCCCATAAATCAACCTGCTCTTTATCCCAACCGGCTTTGGCCAGCACTTTTTGCATAGCGCCAACTGGCGCGATGGTGAATAATTCTGGCGCAATGGAATGGGTAGCATGGGCGACAACGCGAGCAAGTGGCGTTAAACCTTGGGCTTTAGCATCCGCTTCACGCATTAAAACTAAAGCTGCTGCACCGTCAGAAATGGAGCTTGAGTTCGCGGCAGTAATGGTGCCGTCTTTGGCAAAGGCTGGGCGCAGGCCAGGAATTTTTTCCGGTTTGGCATTACCCGGTTGCTCATCAACTTGAAAAGTGACCTCGCCTTTACGCGTTTGGAAGATCACAGGCGCGATTTCTGCTGCAAAAGCACCACTGTTAATAGCGGTTTGCGCGCGGGTTAAGGATTCAACCGCATAGGCATCCATTTGCTCACGGCTAATGGCTTTTTCGTTAGCGGTATCTTGCGCAAAACAGCCCATGGCTTTGCCATCATAAGCATTTTCTAAGCCGTCGAGCATCATATGATCTTTAATTTGACCATGGCCCATCCGGTAACCCGTACGCGCTTTGTCTAATAAGTACGGGGCATTGCTCATCGATTCCATACCGCCGGCAACCACCACATCAGCACTACCGACTTGCAGTAAATCCGTGGCCAGCATGACCGCTTTTAGGCCAGAACCACACACTTTATTGATGGTGGTGGCACCCGCGCTTAGTGGCAAGCCCGCTTTTAACGTGGCCTGACGCGCCGGCGCCTGACCTAAACCCGCTGGCAAAACATTACCCATAATCACTTCGTTGACCTGCTCAGGATTGACGCCAGCATCGGCCAGAGCGGCTTTTATCGCTGTAGCACCTAAAACCGTTGCATCTACGTCTGACAATCCACCCGTAAAACCACCCATAGCGGTACGTTTAGCGGCAACAATGACTACTGCGCTTTGCTGACTCATTAAAACTCTCCAAAATCGGTATTTAAACT
>CAZNXI010000188.1:0-1133 GCA_964577005.1 uncultured Rheinheimera sp. | reverse complement strand
CGAAGAGACTACACCAAATTTACGTTTACGCCAACGTCAACATGCTACCACTATGGTATTACCAGATAAAAAAAGTGGATAATTCTGTACAGCCTTAACGCGCAGCTTGGCATGTTATCTTTACAAAAAATCCAAGTTATTCCCCTGCCGCCCTCAAAACACCAGCACCTAGCTTTACCTTTACGTAAACTTCACTTATAGTTGCCTGCACTTAGTTGGAAGGCATGCCATGAAAGAAAAAGACGAAAAAACCTACAGCATAAGCGAGCTATCACGGGAGTTTGATATTACTACCCGTAGTATCCGGTTTTACGAAGATCAAGGTTTACTTACGCCACAACGCAATGGTCAAACCCGCATTTACACTAAACGCGATCGCGTTCGTTTAAAACTGATTTTACGGGGTAAACGCTTAGGTTTTAGCCTGGCAGAAACCGGACAACTGTTTGAGTTGTACGATGCGGATAAAAGCAGCGTTACTCAGCTCAACACTATGCTGAAACTGATTGAACACAAAAAAGCTGAGCTACATCAGCAATTAGACGATATCAAAGTGGTCTTGATGGAGTTAGTGACCGTTGAGAAACGTTGTCGAGAAACGCTGAGTAATGCTCAGCAAAAAAATACATCGTCATAAAACCAGCCAAGACAAAACTAAATAACCAAGCAAAACGGGGTAAGCATGATTAGTACATATAAAGGTCTGAATTTTGATTTAGGCGAAACCGTCGATATGATCCGCGAGCAAGTGAATGCTTTTGCTCGTGAAGAAATTGCCCCTCGCGCTGCGCAGATTGACCATGACAACGCCTTTCCAAATGATTTATGGCGTAAGTTTGGTGATCTTGGCCTACTAGGTATTACCGTGGATGAAAAATACGGCGGCTCGGGTTTAGGTTATTTAGAGCATGTGATTGCCATGGAAGAGATCAGCCGAGCCTCTGCTTCAGTGGCGTTATCTTATGGCGCCCACTCTAACCTTTGTGTTAACCAAATTTTCCGCAACGGTACTGAAGCCCAAAAACAAAAGTATTTACCAAAGCTCTGCTCAGGCGAGCATATTGGTGCACTGGCGATGAGCGAACCTAATGCTGGTTCAGACGTGGTGAGCATGAAACTGCGCGCCGAAAAAC
>CAZNXI010000187.1:0-5419 GCA_964577005.1 uncultured Rheinheimera sp. | reverse complement strand
CGCTTCTGAGTAAAAACCTGCCAATCTTGTTCAGCGGCAGCAAGTAATGCAGAAACACTTTCCACGGTCGCTTCCGCAGAAGCCCAACCAGTGCGATATTGCTGTAAAACTGACAGACCTTGTTGTTGTAACACTTTTTGCGGTCGCATGATTTCAGCCAAAATAGCCAAATGTTCGTTATATAGCTGATTAAAAAGACGATCTTTAGCACTTGCAGCCCAAAAGCTACCGACTAACACTGCGAGTAATAACACTAATGGAATTAGCCCAAGAAAAACGACTCGATTGGCAATCGTAAATGTTAATTTCATAGCTTCACCTACAAGTATCTTAGCTTAGATCGCACAGTAGCAACTTTTTATGTACTTTTTATGATAGTCGGTATTTGCTCCTTTTGCAGTGGCTTTAGATGAACGTGACGAGTTAACATGGTAAGCTTAAAAAAGACTCTTAACTATGAATCAGTTATGGCAATAACCTTTATTGAATCTGCCGCACTGGCACCATTACAGCAGTTAAAACAATTTCGAAATTATCGCTGGGGTTTGATCTTTGCTGAAACGCTCGTAGCGCTCTTAGCGTGGTTATTCAACTTCCCTATTCTGAATCCGCATTTGATTGTATCTTTACTGATGCTGCATGCGATTAGCAATACCGTGATGTACTGGATCCCTAGACCAGAGATTTATACTAAACAGCTAGTGGCCTTGAGTTGTGTCATGGATTTACTGCTGCTCACGTTATTTCTTGCCTTTAGTGGTGGCGCGAATAATGGATTTGTTTCTATTTTATTGTTACCCGTTGCGACTGCAGCGGTTTTACTGAGCCCAACCAGTGCCTTTTTACATAGTTCACTAGCCATACTTTGCTATAGCCTATTGCTTTTACCACAAGCAGTGATTCCGGTATTGCATACCAACCACCTAAGCACACCATTACACAATTTCACCGCTGAGCTATGGGGGCAATATGCCTTTAATACCCATTTGTTGCAGATGTGGGCCGCGTTTAGCTTTTCTGTTGTGCTCGTTAGTTGGTTTGTGAGTAATCAAGCTAAGTTAATTCGTCGCCAAGCTGAGCGCCTTGGGTTATTTCAACAACAACAGGTTCAGCAAGAGCAGTTGCTTGCGCTTTCCAGCTATGCCGCCAATGCCGCACATCAATTGGCCACTCCCATTCAAAATATCAGCTTACTGGCTAATGAATTAGCTAGTTGTTATGAAGCAGATCAAGCACTGTTTGATTTAAAGCATGAAACAGATCGCTGCCAAAATATTGTACAAGAACTTCGACTAAATGCTCAGCAGCTGCGCCAACAACAGTTTGAACCCATACTGATAACCAAGGTGATTGAACAAACATTAGCAAGTTGGTTAGTCAGCAGATCGGATATTACGCTCGAGCAACATTATAATGAGGATGGGAGCAGCTGCTTATTAACAGAGAGCCGCAGTTTTGCTGCTGCCTTAATGAATATCTTAGATAACGCCGCGGATGCCAGTATTCAAAATGATCAGCCTAGATTACAAGTATTCAGTCATGTTAATCGAGGTCAATTTCGCTTAATCATTCGCGATTTTGGTGAAGGTTTATCTGCACAGCGCTTAAAGGAACTTGGTAAAGTGCCACAGCCCAGCGAGCAAGGCTTCGGTATTGGGCAATTTTTAGCCAACACTACTATCGAACGTTTAGGTGGCAGCGTCGTTCGGCGCTTACATAAAGCAGGCGGCGTAGAAACGGAGATCCGCTATCCAGTTAGACAGAGTGAATGAGTTCACCAAAACTAATGTCAGTTTTAGCTAACACCCAGTAAACCAGCAAGCTGCTGCCATCGATAATATAGGGGTTACCGACATGGTTAATTATGATATTTGCCTGGTAGATGACGATGAGATTTTACTTAGAACACTGGCCAGGCGCTTAACCCAACAAGGCTTTACTGTCACTACTTTACTTGGCCCAGTGACGGAGACCGCACTGCTGATGACAACAGCAGCATGCTACTTAATTGATTTGCGCATTGCGGAGCAATCTGGCCTTAGTTTGATCGCACCATTACGGCAAGCCTATCCTGCTTGTCGCATTGTAATGCTTACCGGCTTTGCCAGTATCGCCACTGCCGTGCAAGCCGTTAAACTAGGCGCAGATGACTATTTAACTAAACCGATTGATTTCTCGGTTCTATTACAAAGCCTGCAGCTCTCCGCTGCTAGTAGCAGTAAAATAGCAGCCGAAGACAGCTCATTATTAACCCCCGATCAATTAAAATGGGAGCATATTCAGCGTACACTGGAGCAGTATGCTGGCAATATTTCGCATACTGCACGTGCGCTGGGGATGCATCGACGAACATTACAACGCAAACTCTTGAAGAAAAGACCAGAAAAACGTGCTGAGGATAGCCAAGATGGGGTCAATTAACCCTAACGCGGTTGTAGTGAACAAGGGAAGCTTGCAGCATATTAAGCAAGGTTAAAATCGACCAAGCCGACTCTAACCTTATAATAGAGTTAAACCTTCTTCACCCAGGCCGCACACCATCCTTCAGAGGCCACAACTTTACCTGGGAAAATAGCACATGGACGCCACTCGGCACCATCTTCACCTTGGATCAGATTACAGTTAGCGCAATTTTGACCTTCAACTTCTGACTTATGCGTATAACGCATAGCCGCTGCCAAAGGATCGTCTAACTTAATTTGTTCAGCGGCAAAAGCACGTAAGCTGATACCACCCGCGGTTAACCCTATTACTGCACCGGCAGAAATCTTAAAAAAACTACGTCTATTAATATTATTCATTGTGTATCTCCTGCATTGTCGCCTTTTATAATACTTAAGATCCCTCATTGTGGATTTGATAAGCATCAAGGTTACTTGCAAAGCTCCGACAATCGAAGCGAGCTAAAGTGAACCCGGCAGCAGTAATAATACGCTAAAAACGCAAAAATGGATGCTCTAACACTGCGACAAAAAGTCGCACTTTAGTCTTAAAAAAAACCCCGGTACGCGACCGGGGTTTTGGGAGGTGTCAAACAGACTAAATAACTTGAGTATTATGCCCGGCTTGCACGTTTACGATCGTTTTCAGTCAAATGACGCTTACGAATACGGATAGACTTAGGTGTTACTTCAACCAGCTCGTCGTCGTCAATAAACTCAAGCGCTTGCTCAAGGGTATAACGAATTGGTGGCACTAAGTTGATGGCTTCGTCAGTACCAGAAGCACGTACGTTAGTAAGCTGTTTACCTTTTAAGCAGTTTACAGTTAAGTCATTGCTACGGCTGTGAATACCAATAACCTGACCTTCGTATACTTCTTCTGCGTGACCGATGAACATCCGACCGCGTTCTTGTAGAGAAAAAATAGCATAACCCGCTGCTTTACCCATGGCATTGGAAATCAATACACCATTCATACGCTGGCCGATAGTACCGCCTTTATGCTCACCATAATGTGAGAAGCTGTTGTACATCAAACCTGTACCTGAGGTTAACGTCATAAACTCAGTACGGAAACCAATTAAACCACGGCTTGGCATTAAGAAGTCCATACGGATACGGCCTTTACCATCTGGCTGCATATCGGTCATTTCGGCTTTACGCTCGCCCATCTTCTCCATGATGGCGCCTTGGTGCTGCTCTTCAACGTCAATCGTCACGTTTTCTAGCGGCTCCATTTTCACACCATCGACCACTTTCATGATAACTTCTGGGCGAGAAACGGCTAATTCAAAACCTTCACGACGCATGTTTTCAATTAATACACCTAAGTGTAATTCACCACGGCCTGACACTTTGAATTTGTCACCATCTTCAGTTTCTTGCACACGTAATGCTACGTTGTGTTTAAGTTCGTGCGTTAAACGCTCTAAAATCTGACGCGAGGTAACAAACTTACCTTCTTTACCAGCGAACGGCGAGGTATTTACTTGGAAGGTCATGGTAACTGTTGGCTCATCTACCTGTAAGGCAGGTAGTGCTTCCAGTTTAGTAGTTGAACAAATGGTATCAGAGATCTTCAGTTCACCTAAACCCGTGAACGCGACGATATCACCGGCAGAAGCTTCTGGCGTTTCGATACGCTCTAAGCCTAAATAACCAAATACCTGGCCTACTTTGCCGTTACGCTTGCTACCATCAGCACCAATAATGGTCACTTGCTGGTTCGCTTTTAAAGAACCACGCTTGATACGACCAATACCGATAATACCTAAGTAGCTTGAGTAATCTAGTTGCGATACCTGTAACTGGGTTTCACCATCAACTTCAACAGTAGGAGGCGCTACATAGTCAACAATAGCTTTAAATAAGTCGCTGATATCGTCTTTCTTCACATCGGCTTCTAACGACGCCCAACCATTTAAGCCTGATGCATAAACGATAGGGAAGTCTAATTGCTCGTCTGTGGCGCCTAAGTTATCGAATAAATCGAATACTTGGTCAATAACCCAGTTAACCCGAGCACCTGGCTTGTCTACTTTATTGATAACAACAATAGGCTTTAAACCGTGGGCAAAGGCTTTTTGGGTTACAAAGCGCGTTTGCGGCATTGGGCCTTCCACGGCATCAACTAACAGTAGTACTGAGTCAGCCATAGACAATACCCGCTCTACTTCACCGCCAAAGTCGGCGTGACCAGGGGTATCTAGAATATTGATCTGGTAACCATTCCAACGCACAGAGGTGTTCTTTGCTAGGATAGTAATACCCCGCTCAGACTCTTGCGCATTTGAGTCCATCATCCGCTCTTGCAGCTTGGCGCGCGAATCGAAAGTACCAGATTGTTGTAGTAGTTTATCAACCATGGTTGTTTTACCGTGGTCAACGTGGGCGATGATTGCGATATTACGCAGTTTGTCTAAAGATGAAGCAGTGACGCTCATGTAAATGTTTCCTCTGTGGCACTAGATGACCATAATGACCACCAGGCTAACGCGATTTTAAAACTAAAGGGCACATATTCTACTCTTTTTTTTCAATGAAAGAAAAATTCCGTGCATGCTTTTGTTGTTTTTTTTTCAAATCAGTTCTTTTGCGCTACACTCATCCGCATCAGATGAAGCACCAATATAATGCACCACTGAACCAATTTGGTGCATGACATTACTTGCATTAGAAAAACAAAACACTAAATCCTTTGGTAACAAACACTTAAAACATTGGCATAGTTATAGCATTTATTTAGGGCAACCAACCGAATAAATGCTTAAATTGGCTCTCTTGGAGGAATGCATGTCTGTAGAAAACGTTCTTAAACTTATTAAAGAAAATGATGTGAAGTTTGTTGATTTGCGCTTTACTGATACTAAGGGTAAAGAGCAACACGTTAGCGTACCAGTTAGCCAAATCTCTGAAGATACCTTTGAAGACGGTAAAATGTTTGATGGTTCATCTATTACCGGCTGGAAAGGCATTAA
>CAZNXI010000186.1:0-5419 GCA_964577005.1 uncultured Rheinheimera sp. | reverse complement strand
GAGCGGCGGACTGTTAATCCGTAGGTCACTGGTTCGAGTCCAGTCTGGGGAGCCAACCACACTTGTGGTAGTTTTAAAATTGTTCCCTAGTAGCTCAGTTGGTTAGAGCGGCGGACTGTTAATCCGTAGGTCACTGGTTCGAGTCCAGTCTGGGGAGCCAATCACCACATCCTATTTAAAACTCAACTATTAATACAAGCATGAATCATTTTTATGCTACTTTTCAGTTTTTTTGTTTAAATTCCAACTATTATCACTCATAAAAAGCTATACTCTCGTTATCTAGACGGAGCTTAGATTAATCTGGTGGTTTAACTTTATGAAGAATATTCGTGCGCTACTTGGTGTTCAGCTAGTAACGGCTTTGTTACTCGCAGTGGTTCTATCCTGTTTATTTCTCATATACAGTAAAAGCTTACTCAACTTACAAGATTTACAAGCAAAAAATGCTATTGAGCAGATTATTAGCACGCATGTTACAGATGACGGTAAATTACTCAGCAGGCAATTAGAACGCAGTTTTAGTTTTAAACGTTTAGAAGTCAGCCGCCTTGATGGCACTATGCTGTACGAACAAAACAATCCCTCATCTGAAACCTTCTTTGAAACCTTATTGCAACTTTTTGGCAAGAAGCATCAACTCATCACCGTGAGTGATTTTCAACAAGACGTTTTAGTTCGATTTGAATTAAATACGGTTTCGATGAACAACATCTTAAAAACTTTTTTATACTTTCTTTTAGTTATCCCGGTTATATTGCTGACGTTATCGACTTTCCTTCATAAAGCTATCTTAAGACGTAAATATCAAAACGCGAACATCGCCGTAAAAAGCGCGATAGAGAGCTTTTCGATCGATGCAGATAATTACAAAGCGGATTTTTCAAAACTCCCCGCAGAGTTTTCTACCTTGGGTGTGGCTTTAAATAAACTTGGCAACTACAACAAACAACTCTATGCCAGCATGGCCGCCGAAGCGCAAAAAATAGCAGAAGAAGCCTATAAAGATACCGTTACGGGATTGCCGAATCGCAATAGATTTGTGCAAACCTATGAAGAGCAAATTCATGATTCAAAACAAACAGAGTTTGGCGTTTTCGCCATAACCCGTTGTACCGAGCTACAAGGCATTAACCAAAGTCGTGGCTTTCATGCGGGTGATGAATATATCAAAGAAGTTGCTGAAATTATTAAGCGACAAGCACAAACTTATAAAGAAAATAAAATTTTTCGACTTAATGCCTCCGACTTTGGCATCATTTTACCTAAAGTCACGGCAAAAGAAGCTGAAAATTTTGCTCAACAATTACAAAATAGATTCAACGAGTATCAAAAACTCACTGAACTTGACTCCGTTGCTTATACCGGTTTGGTCGGTTATACCAATGGCAAACCGTTAGGAGAGCTGCTGGCTACTGCCGATACGTCGATAAGTTTAGCTCAGACTAAACAATCTAATGCTTGGCATCTTCAAAAAGAAGCGAACGGCTTAGAAAATGCAGCGAATAATTACGGCAATCAAAATTGGCGTAATGTTATTGAGGATGTCATCAGTAATAATAGACTGATGTTATTATTGCAGACGATCCAACCTTGTAGCAGAACCTCAAGAGCCTATGCTGAGGTGCTGGTGCGTTTTAAAACGCATGAAGATCAAATACTGCCAACAGCCTCATTTTTTGCCATGGCCGAAAAGCTCGATAAAATTATTGCGATTGATCGTTTAATCGTAGAGACGTGTCTTAATACCATTAAAACTCAAAGTATGCAGGATCAATATTTTGGGATAAATCTTTCGCCTCGCAGCGTGCATGACGAACAATTTGTGATCTGGTTAGAACGCCGTTTATTAAGAGATGGCGCTATAGCACCTCAACTCATCTTTGAAGTCAGTGAGTTTGGCTTGCAACAAAACCTGAAAACCAGTAAACGCTTTATCGATATGTTACATCGAGTGGGTTCCCGTATTACGGTTGAAAAGTTTGGGGTAGGTATTACCTCCTTTAAATTTTTCCGCGATTTAAAACCTGACTTTATAAAAATGGATGGTAGCTATACCAGACAAATCGACGAAGATAAGAACAACCAATATTTCCTAAGGTTGATGATTGATTTAGCACATCGGATCGGTGTGAGTGTGCTTGCTGAAAGTGTGGAGACTCAGGAAGAAAAACACATGCTTGAGTCATTATTCATTGATGGCTGCCAAGGTTATTACATTGGAAAACCGCAACCCATTTAGTCTACATAGCCAGAATAATCGTATTGTAAAATTGTCAGTTCAGGGTTTTGTTTAGCAAAGCCCTGTTTTTTATCTGGTTGTATCAACGTTGCCGAAACTGCATAATATAGGGCTTATACGGCGTTAAGTAACATTATGACTGAATTTCTTCTATTACTAGTAAGTACAGTATTAGTAAATAACTTTGTTCTGGTAAAGTTTTTAGGGTTATGCCCTTTTATGGGGGTATCTGGGAAACTAGAAACCGCTATTGGTATGTCTTTAGCCACGACGTTCGTATTAACCTTGGCTTCAATTTGCAGCTATTTGGTTGACAGTTATTTATTAGCACCTCTTGATCTTTTATACCTTCGTACGCTGAGTTTTATCTTAGTGATTGCGGTAGTTGTGCAATTTACTGAAATGGTTGTGCACAAAACCAGCCCTAGCTTGTACCGGCTGTTAGGAATCTTCCTACCATTAATCACGACCAACTGTGCGGTATTAGGTGTCGCATTGCTCAATGTAAACGCGCGCCACAACTTTATCAATTCGGCGTTGTATGGTTTTGGTGCTGCTGTCGGTTTTTCTCTAGTGCTCGTGCTGTTTGCTGCAATGCGCGAGAGACTAGCAGCGGCAGATGTCCCTTTACCTTTCAAAGGTGCAGCTATCGCCATGATAACAGCAGGTTTAATGTCATTAGCCTTTTTAGGCTTTAGTGGTCTGGTGAGAACAGTATGACAATAATAACCGCCTTGCTAGTGCTAGGTGTGCTAGCGCTATTTTTTGGTGCGCTACTTGGCTATTCTGCCATTCGTTTTAAAGTAGAAAGCGATCCTTTAGTTGAACAAATCGATGATATTTTACCGCAAACACAATGTGGCCAATGTGGCTATCCAGGCTGTCGCCCTTACGCAGAAGCCATCGCCAATGGCGATGAAATTAATAAATGTCCCCCTGGCGGTGAAGCAACCATAAAAAAGTTAGCTGAATTAATGGGGGTGGAAGCAAAACCGCTTAATTCGGCGCAAGAACCTGCCATTAAACGCGTTGCTTTTATCCGTGAAGATGAATGTATCGGCTGTACAAAGTGTATTCAAGCTTGCCCTGTCGATGCCATTTTAGGTGCCTCAAAGATGATGCATACGGTGATTGCAGAAGAATGTACTGGCTGTGATCTCTGTGTAGAACCTTGTCCAGTCGATTGTATTGATATGATCCCTGTTGCGGTAACACCGGAACGGTGGAAATGGGATTTGCACGCCATTCCCGTTAAACTAGTGGAGTAGCCTGTGGCGAGTTTATTTCAGCAAATTCAAGCCGGAACGCTCTGGGACTTTCATGGTGGAATTCATCCACCCGTTAGAAAAGCACAAACCAGCAGTAAACCTGTGGCCACTATGCCTTTGCCTGATCGTTTATACGTTCCCATTCGCCAACATATCGGTGTAGCAGGGCACGTTTTAGTCGCCGTAGGCGAGCGCGTGTTAAAAGGACAAGCCTTAACCTTAGCCGATAGCTCCATGGCAGTCCCTGTGCATGCCCCCACCTCTGGGACTGTACTGGCGATTACTGACCATACCAGCCCCCACCCTTCGGCATTACCTGAAACCGTGGTGGTGATCGAACCTGACGGCTTAGATGAATGGCGTGAGCGAGAGCCGCTTAATATTGTCAGTTGTGACAAATTACAGCTTATCACCAGAATACAAGAAAGCGGCATTGCCGGTATGGGCGGTGCAGGCTTCCCAACACATTTGAAAACCGGTATGAATAAGCCGGTAGATTACTTAATTATTAATGCTGTGGAGTGTGAGCCTTACATCAGCGCTGATGATGCGTTAATGCAAGAAGATCCTACCACTATTGTCAAAGGCATAGACATTCTTTGTAAGCTACTCAATCCCAAAGCCGTTCTTATCGGAATTGAAGACGATAAACCCATTGCTATTGCGGCATTAAAAGCCGCATGTAGCCAGAGAGAGCATTATTATGTGCGGGAAGTGCCGGTTAAATATCCTTCCGGTGGAGAAAAACAATTAATTCAGCTGTTGACCAATAAAGAAGTGCCTGCCGGTCGTCGCCCAGCGGATATTGGCATCGTCATGCAAAATGTGGGTACTGCTTATGCCATTGCTCAGGCCGTGATTGACGATCATCCTCTTATTTCTCGTATCGTAACAGTAACAGGGGACACCTTAATGCATCCACAAAATGTGCATGCACTGATCGGTACTCCTGTTTATGCACTGTTAGATTTCTGTGGTTTTCAAGCGGAGCGCCAGCAAAAAGTTATTATGGGTGGCCCGATGATGGGCTTTAGTTTGCCCGATCTATCGGTTCCTGTAGTGAAAACCACTAACTGCATTTTGGCGCCGACCGCCGCTGAATTACCTGATGCTGGACCAGAGTTAGATTGTATCCGATGCAGCGCCTGCGCAGATGCCTGTCCCGCCACCTTATTACCACAACAATTATTATGGTATAGCAAAGCCAAAGATTACGAAAAACTTCAGGAATATAACCTAGCCGATTGTATTGAATGTGGTGCTTGTGCCTACGTCTGCCCGAGTGAAATTCCCTTGGTACAATATTACCGCATTGCCAAAGCAGATATCCGTGAGCAACAACGTGAGGCCGTTAAAGCAGAGCAAGCAAAAGCGCGTTTTGAAGCACGCAATGCACGATTGGAAGCAGAAAAACAGGCAAGATTAGCAAAAAATCAACAGTTAGCGGCTAACCGAGTACAAACTCAGCAGCAAACTGGCGCAAGCAATGCAGTTGCAGATGCACTTGCCCGAATCAAAGCTAAACAAGCAGAGCCGGAAGCGCCGAAAAACCATGAGCAAATTATTGCTGAACGGGAATTAAAAAAACAACAGGCGCGAGCTTACCAAGCCGCGAAAGCAGCACAATCTGAAACAGCACCTCAACCGATAACTGAAGATAATAATCGCTTAGCCAGCACAGACAGCCCTAAAAATGCGGCCGTAGCGGCAGCGATCGCTCGCGCTAAAGCAAAAAAACAACAAGCTGCCGAGTCAGAGCCAACAGTTAACGCAACTTTAGCTGCCACGCCAGCCGAAACCGCAGAAAGTAAAGAAAGTACAGCATTGCCTAGCGATCCACGCCAAGCCGCTGTAGCGGCGGCCATTGCGCGTGCTAAAGCCAAAAAATTACAGACGGCCGAGTCAGAGC
>CAZNXI010000185.1:0-5547 GCA_964577005.1 uncultured Rheinheimera sp. | reverse complement strand
CTCGCGCTAGAGGCGGGGCTGACCATTCACTGGCCGCAATTCCTGCATATTGGAATTCCGATTGTACTAGGTGTCAGTTTTTTAGGCTGGATTGAACAACAAACCATGTTAAAACGCTTGAGCCAGCAACAAAGTGCTGATGAAATTAAGCAATTAGCAGCCATGGTCGAACGAGAGCGGATTGGGCGAGATTTACATGATATTTTAGGCCACACCTTATCCAGCATTATTTTAAAAGCCGATTTAGCCGAGAAACTGCTGGCACGCCAGCAACCAGAGGCTGCGCAGCAGCAACTTACCGAATTAAGCACCATTGCCCGCGATGCCTTAAGTCAGGTGCGGCAAAGTGTCTCGGGCTATAAGCATCAGGGGTTAACCGCCGAAGTCGCCAAACTGTTATCACGGCTGCGCGATGCCGGTTTCCAAGCGGAATTAAGTGGTGCGATCCCACAGCTGGATAACCGCCGTGAAACCGCATTAATTTTAGCGCTGACCGAACTGGTAACCAATATTATGCGCCATAGCAAAGGCGATAGCTGTCAATTACGCTTTATTGCCAGCGAGCATAACTTACAGCTCGTGTTATCGGACAATGGTAAGGTTGCCGGATTTAGCGAAGGCAATGGCCTTACTGGCCTGCGCGAGCGACTAGCCGCTATCGGTGCGAGTTTAGCGTTACAACACGATCCTGGCTTTAGTGCCATTATTGATTTACCGCTAAAGGACCATTAAAGGAGCCGCTATGAATATTTTACTAGCTGAAGATCAGGCGATGGTTCGCACCGCCCTAGCCACGCTGCTGCGCTTAGAAGCCGAGATGCAAGTGACCGAAGCCGCCGACGGTTCAACAGCGCTAAGACTGCTAAAACAACAGCCTTTTGACTTACTGCTCACCGATATTGAAATGCCAGGGCACAGCGGTATTGAACTCGCACAATATGTGCAGCAGCAGAAGCTCCCCACTAAAGTGGTCATTATTACTACTTTTGGCCGTGCGGGTTATGTCAAACGGGCGATGGACGCTGGGGTCGGTGGCTTTTTATTAAAAGATGCGCCGGTAGAGCAGTTAGTGCAAGCCATGCAGCAGGTAATGGCCGGAAAGAAAGTGGTCGATAGCGAACTGCTGCTTAATTCACTGGGCGAGCAGGACCCGTTAACTGACAAAGAGCGGCAGGCACTAAAACTGGCGGCGGAAGGAAAAAGCACCGGCGAGATTGCCAGTGCGCTTTATATTGCTGAAGGTACTGCCCGTAACTATCTGTCGGAAGCTATTAGCAAACTTAATGCTGCTAACCGCATTGATGCCGCGCGCATTGCGCGGCAAAAGGGCTGGCTTTAAAGCCGGCCTTGTTGTTTGCGGCTAATTTTAGTGACCTTACCATCGGTAAATTCTAAGCTAATTAAAAATTCACCGCCCATATCTGAGGTGGTTTTATAAGACCAGACCTCAACCGTTTGACCACGCTCCACACTGTTGGTACTAACGCCCAAGGTCAGCTGCTCTTTCAGCAGCGGTTGGCCTAAACGGTCTAACACCTCGATACCGGCCATACCACAGCGCAATAACTTACCATCGGCTAAGCGAAAACTACAGTCGGCTGCAGCAGGCAAGCTCAGGCCTATGCCCAATAAAAAAATGCAATACTTTAACGGCATACCCAATTCTCCTTTTCACTGATTTCCTGTAGGGTGCTATTAGCCTAAAAAGGGGTAACGCTTCACGCAATCTCAGCACTGTAGCACTTTGCGTCATACCTAGTTTAGTCTGCTTAGCTTCCTTTTGCTGCAACCCTGTTAATTTTTAGGAGAATCACGGTGTTTCAAGCGGTTATTTTTGATATGGATGGCGTACTGATTGACTCGGAACCCTTATGGCATCAAGCAGAACAGCATATTTTGGGCGGTTTGGGCGTCGACTTTACTCAGCCGCCGTTGCTACAAAGTACCGGCTTAACCACCGCTGCAGTAATTGCGCACTGGTATCAACATCAGCCATGGCCGGGGCCAACACCCGAGCAAGTACATCAAGCGATTATCGATTTTGTGGCCAGTGGTGTGGCGGCACACGGCGAACCCAAAACCGGTTTATTGGCGCTATTGGCCGATATCAAAGCGCGACAATTGAAAATTGCGGTAGCAACCAACTCGCCGCAAGTCTTGCTAGACACCACCTTAGCACGGCTCAGTATTGCAGATTATTTCCAGACACGTTGTCATATCGAATTAGTGAGCAAAGGCAAACCCGACCCAGAAATCTACTTGCTGGCGGCCAGCAAGCTAGGCGTCAAACCGGAGCACTGTTTAGTGTTTGAGGATTCGTTTGCCGGTGTGACCGCGGCGAAAGCAGCCGGTATGACCGTGGTGGCAATCCCAGCGGAACACGAATGGCAGCACAGCAAATTTGCCATTGCCGATGCGAAAATTCGCTGTTTCAGTGAGTTTGCTACTAGCAACTATTTAGGGTGATTTACTAGATTTAAACATAAAACCCCGGCCTTGTTGGGCGGGGTGGATGTCAATGTGCAGCATAATGAATCTGGATCTTGCTACCAGCACCCACTGTGGGCAACACAATCCGGAAATGCACGCCTGTTGGGATGTCATCAAGCAAGACGATCTGACCTTGCAAGGCTTGCGTCACAATATTGTATAAAATATAAGTCCCCAAGCCGCTGCCGCCCTGTTGGCGGTTGGTGGTGACAAAGGGATCAAAAATTTTCGGCTTTACCGATGCCGCTATCCCTTTACCGTCGTCATAATAGTCAAACTGCAGGTTATCGTTTTGCACGGTAACTTGCACCTTAATCTGCCCTTGCGCAACGCCTTGGAAACCATGAATCAGCGAGTTCATGATTAAATTAGTAAAAATCTGCGAGAAATAGCCCGGATAGCTTTCAACGATAAGCTGCTCGGCAATATCTAACTGGATTAGGTGTTGGGTATTTTTAAAATGCGGGCGTAACGACACCACAATCTGCTCTAAGTAGTCTTTCAGCGCAAAGCGGCGCATTTCCTCGCTGCTTTGATCGACGGCCACCATTTTAAAACTGCGGATCTGCTCTGCCGCCCGCTCAATATTGCGAAACGCAATCTCTACCCCTTCCAACATATCACAATAAAACTGCTGCAAACTTTGCTTCGTCAGCTTACCCGACTGAAAATCCTGTTTAGAACGCTCTAAGCGATGGTGCAAATGGGTAATGGCGGTTACCGCAACCCCAACAGGAGTATTGATTTCATGTGCAATACCCGCCACCAAACTGCCCAGCGAGGCAAACTTTTCTTGTTCGATCATTTTTATTTGCGTCGCTTTAAGATGTGCAAGACTTTCTGACAGCTGCAAAGTTCGCTCAGTCACGCGCTGTTCTAGCTCTAGATTTAGCTTAATAATGTTATTTTCGTTTTCCTGCCGTTGCTGGTTATAGCTGGCTATCACGTCCAGCATGGCATTAAAGGCATGTACTAACTCACCTAGCTCATCCGCAAATTTTTGCTCCACCCGCTGGCTATAATCCTGCTGGGTGGTCACCTTACTAATCACTTGCTTCAATTGATGTATCGGTCGCAATAAACTCTTACTTAATTGGCTAGCCAACCAAAACGTCACCCCCAAAGCACCGAGAAATGCCGTAATCGCAATGGTCGCAGCGTAGTCTAATTCCCGCTTAATCCGCTCCAAACCAACCGTTAATTGCAGGGCTCCGATGATCTGCTCCTGCAAACGGACCGGAATTGTCACCGCCAATTGCCCAGCCTCAAACCTAACCGCTTGCGTAAGATTTGGAATCGCACTCTGCACCTGCACTGACTCATCTTGCTCATAAGTGGCAAAGACGTTGAGTTGATCATCCACTAAACGGTATAAGGTGGCATGTTTAATATCCGGCGACTCTTCTAGCGTTCGTAAAATATCCGCAGCACTCTCGGTTTGTTCAAACAATAACGACGCGGTAGTCATTTCAGCCAAAATGCGGGCCTGAGTTTGACTGCTAACAATTAATTGTTGCTGATAACTTTGCTGCATTAACCAATAAACTGGGATCACGCTAATCAACATCGCCAGAAATGCCACACTGATTAAACCCAAGAATATTTTTTGTTTTAAGGTGCTATTCATAGTGCTGATCCCCGACCGGCTTGGGTGATCCGCAGTAACGCAGTATTAATCGGGAGTTTGAAAGTAGGCTGTAAAGCACTGTTGTAATAAATAATCAGTCGGCCAGCTTCCAGTTTTAAATCAAACAATGCCGACCCTGGCAGCACCACACCGGGCGCATTAATACGTAAAATATGTGGCGTGTCGGGAATTGAAGACTGCAACAAATGGGCACTCGTGGTTTGATAAACCACATCACAACGATAGATATCTTGGGCATTAGCCATTGCTTCGATACTGATTTGACGCCCTGCAAGCTGGCGTTCTGCAAAGGCTATGGCAAAATGCGGTTGATATTGGCTGGTCAGCTCGCCAAACAAACACAGCTGAAGTGGGCGCGCTTTATCTTGTTCAGGCCAACTAATAAATTTTGCAATATTGTAGAGATAAGCTGCCTGCAACAGAGCGTAATTTTGTTCGTTATCAACGGTTTTTTGCGGAGCAGAAATCGCAGTACTGTTCAAACAGACTGTTAGCCATAGTATAAGCAACCCCAACCTAGACAACGTCAACTTCGCTCCGCACACTGGTAAATTCGCCTATTTAATAGCCTGTTTGTTGCCTGTTGTAAAGTGCTGGCGCAACGAGACCTGTATGGTAAAGAATCTTTTTGTTAGCATTTAACAAGCCGCATTTAAATGGTTGGACGAATAGTAAATTAATAACTAAACTGGTTTGGGAATCATTATTAGATTGTTTTTTCAGGTTTTTACTGGCTGGAGTCTGGATATGGTAGGTGCAGGTAAAGATGCGTAAATTCCCCATACTGATCTTAAATGCAGCCGCCTTTGCTACGCCAGCTATGGCACAAGATTTGTCTTTATTCGATCTTGAGCTTGAAGCCTTGATGAAAATTGAAGTTACCGTCCAACGTAGAACAGAAAATATCTTAACAGTACCTATTGCCACTACAGTAATTCGCGATGATGCTTTGACTACGCTTTATAAGACTGGCGAAGATATGCGCGGTTTAACCTCGCGCCTGCCCAGTTTACAAGTGGAGTCGTCATTTGGCCGAACTTTTCCACGTTTTTATGTGCGCGGCATAGGCAATACCAGCTTTGATTTAAATGCGTCACAACCGGTATCGCTGTTGTACGATGACGTGGTTCTGGAAAGTCCCATTTTAAAAGGGTTACCCATCTTTGATATCGCGCAGCTTGAACTGGCGCGCGGCCCACAAGGCACCTTATTTGGTCGCAATACGCCAGCTGGGGTGATTATTTTAAATTCCGTGCTGCCAGAAGAAACTTTTTCAGGGTTTGTCCGAGCGAATGTAGGGCGTTTTCAAACCAGCAATATTGAAGGCGCTCTCGGGGGCAGCCTGGGTAATGGTTGGTCAAGTCGTTTCTCATTCTTGAATCAATACCGAGATGATTGGGTTAAAAATC
>CAZNXI010000184.1:812-5560 GCA_964577005.1 uncultured Rheinheimera sp. | reverse complement strand
ACGCATGGCCTGCCATCTGACGAACGGTGTTAAGGTCAACATTTTGCTCAAGCAAGCGCGTAATAAAGGTGCGTCTAAGGTCATGCGGTGACGCATTTTCAACGCCTATTCGTTTTAACTTGCTCTTAATTAGTCTGAACACGAGTGACACACTGATAGGGATATCGTGGCTGACTTTGCCCTCAGCTTGCACCGGACAGAACAAAAAACCTGCTTGTTTTGAGCGAAGCGCTAGCCAGTTTTGCAGATGTTGCTGGCACCATTCAGGCAAGAACACTGTGCGTGATTTATTGCCTTTACCGTGACGAACCAGCAGCGTTTGCTTGCTGAAATCGAGATCTTTTATATCAAGCGACACCAGCTCAGAACGTCTAAGACCAGTTCCTAGCAGCACTGCGAACAGTGCAACGTTGCGTATACCTGTTGCAGATGTTGAACGAGTTAGTATTTCAAATAACGATTTCACCTGCTGTTTAGTTAGCGCTGTGCCTTGAAATTCAGGGTATTTAAGCTGACTAATGGTACTTAGCTGCTCAAGTTGTTCAGGATCAGCCTGTTTCATCATAACCGCGATTTTGACGATGCTTTTAAGCGCCACTTGCGCGCGGTTAATAGAGCGAGGTGCCCAGCCTTCATGCTGTAACAGCGTACGGATTTGCAACATTTCCTGATAGTTGACGTGATTAAAGCGGGTCACATCATCAAGCGGCCAGCTCATGATGCGAGCAATACTGCGCAGCTGCGAAGCAATAGACACTTTGCTTGTTGCCGACAGTTTGCTTAGGTAAAGCGCGTACGGCGAAGCTGTACTCATAGAGTACCTCCGATAGTTAAGTTGTGATTTTGTGGGGTTTTAAAACAGAAGAAAAATGTGATGTAAGAGGCTGAATTATAGCATAAAAGTGGTTAAAATTCAGCCTCTATTTTTGACGCGCCTAATTTAGTTATTAATTTTTTGTGTGTGAGTGCCAGATGGCCGCAGAATTGAAGTAGAATTTGAGGTAGAAAGCGCGCCTAGTCATAAGCGCGCTTGGAAAAAGGATTATTGCCCCTGTTTACAAATAGTCAGAGCTTTACGTAACAACTCCTGACCGAAAGAATCAGCAATTAGCTTAGCTAAGTGCTGCTTGTTTTTCACACTGTCTTTCACTTTCTTCAACGCCTCGACTGGATCAAATTTCTCATCCTTGTCCTTTTTAGGCTGAACAAACCCTAAATGCTCCATAGCTAACAGAACCGCCTCCTTTGTGAAGACTTTTGGAGATGGATTCTCACCATGCTCCTTTTTGATCTTCGAGTAAACTTTCTTTTGTTGCTCAGCCGTCAGCTTATTCATGGCACCCAAAGAGCTATCGCTATACCGACCGATCACATCAGAGCCACCAATGTTAAATGCGATGCGTGCAGAAACTAAATAACGATTGATCTTATTGTAGTCTTCTTCGAAGTGCATTTTGATCCAGCTGTGCATAGTTTTACAGTCATCAGCTTCATGAGACTTAGACATTTCAACAGAGAGCAGAAGTGTTCCAATATTCTTCCCAAATGATGAAACCCGCTCCAGAACAGTCTGTAATTCTTGCTTATTAAGCTTGCCGTGACCAGTCAAAAGAATTTTCTTTGACTTCTCTAAGACATTAACTTTGTTATTAACATTTGTAGCGTTTTTTGGTTTGATTTTATTAGTCATATAGACTCCTAAAAAAGGTTGATGCTATACATGTTTTTGCATAGCAATTAGTGCATCTCAACTTGAACAAACTACGTCGGGCTTATAGTGTTTTGTGTGGGAATAAATCCTTCACCTACTAGGCCTGACAGATCCATTAAAAGATCGTGTACTGATTTACAGTTTGTCCGCTGCAGAAATTACTAACGCTCTCCTCTAAAAATAAAAAATAGCAAATTAAATTTTTCTACAATTTTTACAGTTAATTGAAGCGTCGTCCCGATGCATTTTTCCCTTTTGCATTGTATTGGTTGTTATGATGCAGTAGAATTTTTTATCTTGATAAATTTTTTGCGTTGCATATAACTGAACTGAAATATTCGAAAACAAAAAAATTTTTTAATTCTCTTTAACTAAAGACGCGTTAGATCTTGCGGTTATGTTCAAATAAAAAGTGAGAGTTTTTACTGCGAGCTCGCAGTAGATTTGGAGATTTTATGGGTCAGAAAATTCATGCGGATTGGGCGCAGTTCAAGAAAGATGTTAATGGAATTCGTCGGTATTTTTTTGATAGAAAGAATAAGCATATAGTCGATGATATAGACAAGTTTATTGAGATTTCCCAAGAAAAGTCCAAGAACGCAAAAGTGAGAAGTTTGAAGTTATCTAAGCTATTTGAGTCAATTTTAGAAAAATTAAACTATGAAGAAAGGCTCTGGGTATTAACCAGACTTCGACAAAAAAGGTATGATGAAGACAGGGTCAGAATATCGATTTCGAATGAGCTAGCAGAGGAGCTTGATAAAATTTCAATTTTTTTTGGTGATAATAGAAGCCGAGCTGACACCATAGAAGAGTTGGTTAATTGTTATAAAAAAGAGAATGGTATTGTTTAATGTCAACATTTTGTTCAATTTAGTGTGTTTTGAAGGAATAGCTAGTTCCAGCTATCCAACTACCCCAAAGAGGCTTCTATGAGCGATTCTGCCGATTCCGAGTTTTTACCACTGGTCTACCCGAGTAAAATTTTTAATGTACAAAAACACAGTGAATTACTCGTTATTCGGCACAACAGCTCAATATCAGCCTTAACTAAACCTGATCACTTCAGATATGACGATATAACCCAAAGAATACAACAAGTCATAAAAGACCCTGAGATAGCGCATTATCAAGATACGCTTCTGAAGAAAGCCATACGTGATATCAACGCTAACAGGGTCGATATTGACTACCTCGAAATAGGTCTACAGCTTACATCGACAGACATCTATAAGCTGATTGGTTCTGAAGAACAAGATATGCTGCATTCGCCTTTCACTTCAGTTAAAACCAAACCACGACAAGCCAGACTCCAAATGAATCAGGTCATGCTCGGTAATAAAAATCATCGATTTAAGCAAACCGATAAGAGACCATTCTTCACTCATAAGTATCGCATGGTCGTAGATAACGACAGTTATCGATACATGGACATTTACATTGCTGACCCCGCGCATGAGCGCAATAAGCGCGAATTGCATTACAACTGCTCTATAGAGTTTATTCCTACGAGGCTAACCCTAGATCAGATATCTTTTATGCTTTATCAGCTGCAATCTGTTTTAGGCCCCCGCAGGTACGATCAATTATTAGGAAAGGCCAAGCTGTTGCGCATTGATACCGGCTATATTATGCACGGACTATCTCAGCTCTTTTGCTTTCCGCTAAGAACGACGTTAAGTGTTAAAGTCAGCGCTTGTATACCCGATAACAAATCAGCGGTAGAGACTACCTATCTAGGTAATCACAAAGACAAACGCAATCATGACATTGTTTATGACAAGGTTCTTAAAGAGATTAAGTTCTTTATCAAGTCAGTCATGCGGCCTCTTAACTGCGAATTTAGCCAGATCGCCCACAATATCAGTGATCTTGACCAGCTATTCACCACTAACGCTGCAAGTGCTCGTATCGAGACCAGACAGTATTTTCCATCAGGCAATTTATCGCTCAGTGAGATCGACCAGATAGATCCCAGCATTCATAGAATAATGTTTATCAGGCCTAAAGCCATCGCTACTCTTGAAGACAGTCAGGTGCTTGAACTTATCTGTGACAAGAGACTTTCAACGGTGCGTCCGGTCGGTAAGTCATTCGCCAAACGCTATAAATGCAAGGCAAATAAATACCTGCATAAGTTCGATACTGAGCAGGTTAAATCCGTATTTTTACCGAAACTGGAGGCGATGAAATCTGCACTGTATACACCTATTAAGAGCATAGAGCATGAGCCTCTGGGTAATTATCAGGAACATGTTGTTGCAGCAAAAAACTATCTAGCACCATTTGTTATTGAGCAACGATCGAAGCAGGATTCCGTCATAGATATTACTAGCAGTGATGGCAAGTGTATTTACGTTGAGGGTACACCCGGCTCGGGTAAAACCAAGGTTATGGTAAGTCGTGTAAAGCATTTACTCGAAACAGGCACTAAGCCACGAAAAATCGCCGTACTTGCCTTTACAAACGATGCAGCCGATGAGTTCAGAAATAGGCTAATTGATGAAGGTTTGATGCGTTCTGCTATGTTTGTTGGCACGTTCAGTGCGTGGTGTAATCAGTACCTACAGCAAGTGAAAGCGTCTAAGATCATCAATCAAGAGCAGAGTTATGGTGCAATAGAGTCTTGTATACCCGAGAAATCCAGTCTACTTGAGCATTTTGAGTCTGCGGACATCGCTAGATACGTCAGTGCTGTATTAAGTTACAGCGTAAACCATGACCAAAAAGACTATGATAAGTGCGTAAAAAAAGTTAAAGCCTTCCTTGAGCCTTTCTCGCTAGAAATCAAGTTAATCATCAAAAGATATAAGAAGTGGAAGAAGCGGGAGTCCAAGTTAGACTTTAACGACCTGCTTTCGAAAATGCGTAAGCTAGTTAAATCTATCAAAGCTGGCGAATCAGAGAGAGACATTTTAATACCTGATCACATACTGCTCGATGAGGCTCAAGATACTAACCATGCACAGTTTGATATTCTAAAAACATTCCATTCATCTGGTAGTAGTCTATTTTTTGTTGGTGATCCTGCTCAGTC
>CAZNXI010000184.1:0-802 GCA_964577005.1 uncultured Rheinheimera sp. | reverse complement strand
TGCTCAGTCGATGTACGGTTTTCGCGGTGCTGTTGGCTTCAGCTTCAAGAAGATAAAACGTTACTTTGGACACGCTAATCCTTTTCAACTGGTTGAAAATCACCGTTCTCTATCACCGATAGTGGAACTAGCAAACTATATTCGTTATGAAATTAATCGCAATAACAGCATTTCAGTCCCGCTTAAGCAAAGCAGTGAACTGCCACGTTATAAACAGTTTGGTTCGATAAAATCAGCAACAGGCTTCCTTATAAAAGATCTCAAGAGGTTAAAGCTTGATGATGTCGAGTCTGTGCTTATCCTTTGTCGTTACAAGGCTCACGTTAAAACAGTACAAAAAGCGCTTAAAAAGCTTGAAGATGAAGTTCCCGAGTTAAAGAACATTCATGAATCCTGTATGACCTATCACAAGTCAAAAGGTAGAGAGGCGAGATATTGCTATGTATTTGACCCCACCTTTAGCAGTTATTCATTAGGCACGCTGAAGGAAGAGCTATGCAATACTTATGTTGCATTCACCAGAGCTAAAAGCAGCTTAACTATCCTTGCGTCACAAATTGGTGCTGCAGCTTACGGAACAACGAATAATCAGAAAACAAAAACTAGCATCTTTGCTAATATACCAAATGAGCTTATTCAATTCATATGAGCGACAGCTAAGTTGCTGCGTTTACTATTGCAGTAGTGTCAGTGCTGCCTGCGGTCGCTGATTAGCTTGCGATAGCACAGTGGTACTGGCCTGCTGCACTTTGTGCCAATAGCGGATATGTGTATTTCAGTTTTCAAAAGTTCGCTTTTAACT
>CAZNXI010000183.1:0-5658 GCA_964577005.1 uncultured Rheinheimera sp. | reverse complement strand
GAAGTCGTTCGATAGCTATCAGCAGCTATTAACTTGGTACGGTAGTGTATTAGACGAATTAGAGTGATCAAGCGTCTTGATTTGTGTAATTAGTGTTAATTTTCTCTAGAGTAGTGACAAGCGCATCATAATTATCTAATTTAGATACAGTAGCAGCATTTTGTCTCTGATTTCGAGCAAAAGACGCACTTTAATAACAGTTAAAGTGCAAGAAGAATATCTAGCTGAGAACTTTTATGTTCAAGAAATTAGAGAAATTTCGAACATATCTTACTAAAAAGTGCATAGGAAACTAGTTGTAGTTGCAATTCAAAATGCCGATTTCTGGCAATTCAACCCTAAAAGCTTTATACTTTCTCATTAAATTATTAGTTTCGAATAATCATTTCAATGAGGATGTGCCGGTGTAATTAGATAACACATTAAAATTGCTAGTAAAGTTGAGAGTTGGGAGCCAATGCTGCAAAAGGCGCAACTTTAAGTGCAATTTCTGCTGTGTTGTCCCAGTTATTCCCGTTTAATTTAACTCATTGGATGTTTTATGTTAAAATCTATTCAGCAGAGCTGGTTCTCTAACATTAGAGGCGATGTTCTAGCTGCTATTGTTGTGGCACTTGCCCTTATTCCTGAAGCTATCGCTTTTTCCATCATTGCGGGTGTTGACCCTAAAGTCGGCTTGTATGCGTCATTTGCTATCTGCGTAATTATCGCTTTTACGGGTGCTAGGCCGGGCATGATCTCAGCAGCTACTGGCGCTATGGCCCTGTTGATGGTTACTTTGGTAAAGCAACATGGTCTTGAATACTTGCTTGCTGCGACCTTATTAACCGGTGTTATTCAGATTATCTTTGGCCTGTTTAAACTGGGCGATTTAATGCGCTTTGTATCGCGTTCAGTCGTTACCGGCTTTGTTAATGCGTTAGCAATACTGATTTTTATGGCGCAGTTGCCAGAACTTAGCGGTGCTTATGGCACTATTACTGTTTATGGCATGACAGCATTGGGGCTGGCGATTATTTACCTGTTTCCTTATGTCACTAAGAAGATTCCTTCTCCGCTGGTGTGCATAGTGGTGCTTACAGCGATCGCAATGTACTTTGGCCTAGATATCCGAACTGTAGCTGATATGGGCGAGCTGCCCGACAGCCTGCCGATCTTTTTGTGGCCTGATGTGCCGCTGAATTTTGAGACGCTGCAAATTATCTTCCCTTATGCGTTGGCACTGGCAATAGTGGGCATTTTAGAGTCGTTAATGACCGCCACTATTGTTGATGATTTAACCGATACCTCAAGTGATAAAAACCGCGAATGTGTTGGTCAGGGTGTCGCCAATATTGGCTCAGGCTTAATTGGTGGCATGGCCGGTTGCGCGATGATTGGTCAGTCGATTATTAATGTTAAATCCGGTGGTCGTACGCGTTTATCTGCGTTACTGGCTGGCGTCATCTTATTAATTATGGTGGTGTTTTTAGATACATGGGTCGGCATGATCCCAATGGCGGCATTGGTTGCGGTAATGATAATGGTATCTATAGGTACTTTTAGCTGGGGATCAATTAAAGATTTGACGAAGAACCCCAAAAGTTCTTCGTTAGTGATGATAGCTACTGTAATCGTCGTGGTATTTACGCATAACCTTGCATATGGAGTGTTAGTCGGCGTGTTGTTGAGTGCACTGTTTTTTGCAAATAAAGTGGGGCAAATATTATATATCGGCTCTAGTCTGTCAAAGGATGGCCACCAACGAACGTACAGCGTTGTCGGACAGGTGTTCTTTAGTTCTAGCGAACAGTTTGTCGCCGCTTTTGACTTCAAAGAAGCTGTGGAAAAAGTCACGATTGATTTAAGCAAATCACATTTCTGGGATATCACCGCAGTAAGCTCCCTCGACAAAGTAGTGCTTAAGTTTCGCCGCGAAGGTACACAAGTAGAGCTGGTTGGATTAAACGAGGCCAGCGCAACTTTAGTAGACAAGTTTGCTGTACATAACCAACCAGATGCAGTTGAAAAACTGATGGGCCATTAGGAGAGCCAACATGAGCAGAAAAGTACTGGCGTGTATTGACGCCTCACCCTATGCCGAAGCGGTATGTGACTATGCAGCGTGGGCAGCAAAAAGGTTAAATGTTGCGATGTCGGTTATTCATGTACTGGATAAAGCAGCCAAAGAAGTAACAACTGATCTGAGCGGAAGTATTGGTTTAGGTAGTCAAGAGTCGCTCTTAGCACAATTAGCTGAACTTGACGAAAAACATGCGAAACTAGCGCTGGAAAGCGGTCGTATCATGCTAGATGCTGCCAAAGCACGTTTAGAAGCGACTGGAGTCAATAGCGTAGACGAACGCTTGCGCCACGGCGAGTTAGTAGAAACATTAGCTGAGCTTGAGGAAGAAACCCGCTTGCTCGTGCTAGGCAAGCGCGGCTTTAGCAGTTCCGGTGCGCATGGTCATCTTGGCCTGCATGTCGAACGGGTTATCCGCAGCTTGCATAAGCCAATCTTATTAACCCAGCAAACTTACACTGAACCCAAAAGCATCATGCTGGCTTATGATGGCAGCGCTACCGCGTTGAAGGGGTTGGAGATGTTAGCTGCAAGTCCGTTAGGAAAAGGACTGCCGGTACATTTGGTGTTGGCAGGAGCCAACACCGCAGCGACGGAAGCGCAGATGGCAAGCGCTGCAACCATTCTACGAAACGCTGGCTTTGACACTACAGTTGCCATAGTCGGTGGTGAACCGGAAAGTGTACTGCATCAATATCAGCAAAAGCACACCATTGATTTACTGGTAATGGGGGCTTACGGTCATTCGCGTATTCGTCAATTTATAGTTGGTAGTACTACCACAGCGATGATAAGCAGGGCGAAATGTAGCTTATTAATATTGAGGTAATGCTCTAAGGCTCGGTAATTTATCGAGCCTGATTTTCTAACCACCGAATGGAAACTCACCCTACTTTGCGCCTGATGAGCGTGCGATAAAAGTACCCCAGCAACATTGCTTTACAACGAGAGGTCTCAGCTAAAATCATTTGCCGCATTAGGATATATTGAAATCAATTACGGCATCATTTTGTGTGAAAAGACCTGCATTAATGCGCTCAGGGCTTAACTGCGAGCCTATATTAGGTTAGGATTTTTCTGATCCCAAAACGGGCAAGATAACCAAAGCGTTTGATACGACCATTCATGAATTGGCAGACAGGCTGAAAATGTTTATTTTGCTTTTTGATAAATAATCTAAATGAATAGGCAAAAAAAGTTAGCTTCCTAAATCAGTGTTCGGTAGCAGATTTTTGTGTTTCACTACGAGTATGCTAAATTCGCTTTTTATTTACCCGCTTCTCGCAACCTGTTATGTTGGATCTGTATTTTATGAAAAATACTTTAGACCAGATATAAGCTATTTCGGTTAAATAAAGCCACGTTTTAAGAAGTTTAGCTCAAATTCACCGTAACTTAGAATATTTGCCTTTCTTGTTTTATGGCTTATCGCTCTGCGTTTTAAGGCATCAGGTGCTTTCTGCTCATAATTCACACCACTGAACTCTTGCCTAAACATGGTCGGTAGTAAGTGACTATATGTTCTATCGATCATCTCAATGCTTGTACCGCATTGCTTTGCTAGTGATGCTATATCTGCTTTGCTTTTTAGGTTCCAAGTGATGTAGGAGTGGCGCAGAGAGTAAAGTGTTCGTTCACCGTAAGGACTGTCTTTTAGGTTTAGCTTTGTTAATATGTCTGAGAATTTCCGACTCAAGCTTTTTGCTTCTGAGCCATCTGATAGAACGAATACTTTGTCTGTTGCTTGTCTATTCGGGAACCGAGCTACTAAGTCTTCAAGGTTTGCCACAAAATCACTGCGTACCACAACCTGTCTTGTACCAGTGAATTCGGTTGTTTTACCCTTACGAACAGCGACTGTTATTTCAGGTACTCCGTCATTCAGTCTGAAACTGATATCGCGCCATTCTACATGTTCAATTTCTGTTCCCGGCCTCATGCCAGTTGCAACAACAAAATCAATGTAATCATAAAGCAGTTCAAGCAGCATTTTGCTGGTCTTGTTTTTAGTACGCTCCATCTCTTCCAGAATATATTGAGAGACTTTAACGAATTCTTCCCAAGTAAAAGCAGCGCGACGCTCCTGTCGTTTGCCGTCAGTCTCAAAAGTTGGAATATGGTATTTGGTTATCTGGCCTTTTCTTAGTGCTTTGTCATAGATTTTTCCGAGAGCAGCATTATGACTTTGAAGAGTAGATTTTGACGGTTGCCTACCAAATTTTGTCTCGCGCCAGCGATGGAAATTGTCCATATCAGATTGCGTGATCTGATCTATGCGCATTTCATTGAAAAAAGGAATATGGTAGTTAAGCAGGATACCTTTGTAGATGCTGTTATTCTTCCTTGATACGCCTTTATCAATTAGCGCTTCAAGGTCTACAATAACCTCATTTGCGAGTGTTACGAATGGTTGAGCGCCAGCAGAAATTCCAAGTTTAAACTCGGCTCGCTGCTTATACATAGCATCAATAGCGACAACTTTAGCTTTTTCGAGTTCAGTCTCACCAGTTGAGAAAGTGATATGCTTTTTATCGACTTTAAAGCGGGCGTACCAGCGCTTTGAATTGGCCTGAGTATAGAGATATAACCCTTCCATTACTGCAACTCGTTCCTGATACGCCAACGCTGCCTCCTGCTAGATATAGCCTCTGTGCTTGTAGTTATAAGCCCATTCGTTCATTTGTTGTTGTAACTTATCATTGTAAGTTACGTCTTCAAATTGCCGAAGAACTCTTTCTTTAGTTTCTAGTTCAACTCCAGACAATTGTCGTCCGAACATCCTTGGGATGACATGGCTATAGTGTTGCTCAATCATCTGAATACCAGTGCCACACTGCCGCGCTAACACATCAATGCTGACGTTTTGCGCTGCTAATTCCCAAGTAATATAACTATGTCTTAGTGAATATAAACTTCTTTCGCCGTATTGTGAATTCTTTAACTCAATCAATTCTAAAGCATTATCGAAATGTCTGTTCATTTCCTTTGAAGTGGTTCCATCAGCTAACCTGAATAGACGATCATTTCCAGTTCTGTTAGGGAATCGATCAGACAACCGAGTTAGTACTTTGACTATTGCTGCCTTACAAACGATCTCACGTGTGCCAGTGTACTTAGTGGTTTTGCCTTTTCTTACTGTGACATAAAAGCGCATTTGTGTTTCATCGCGTTCAGGATGCAGATCTGCCCATGTCAGATTATCCATTTCTGAACCAGGCCGCATACCTGTTAAAATCGCAAAATCCATATAATCTACAAGTAACTCCCGAATTTGTCGTGTTTTCTCTTTGCGACTTTCTTTAGACATCTGAATAACTTTTTCTCTAACTCGCGCATATTCATCAATCGAAAATGCAGCGCGTCTTGAGCCACTAGCACCTTTGTTTTCTAGTGTTGGCACTTGAGATACCAGCATGTATTTTCGTTTGACTGCAAAATCAAACACCATCTGTAGTGCTGAGTTATGATTTTGCACAGTGGATTTAGCAGGTATTCTGCCAAGCTGTTTGACTCGCCATACGTCAAAATCATCAAGTTGATCGGCATTGATACGAGTTATATGAGTATCGCCAAAGAAAGGGATGTGATACTTGTTT
>CAZNXI010000182.1:0-5796 GCA_964577005.1 uncultured Rheinheimera sp. | reverse complement strand
GCGTGTTTCATGGATTCACGCTCGTCACCCGAGAGCATGGTAGTCATTTCGTAGGAGAATTCGTAAACTGACACAAAGGCGGTTAACTTACAGCCCTGACGACGAGCCAGTTCAAGGGCACGATCTAGAGCTTTTTGCTCATCAGCAGTAGGATCAAGTACAACTAATATATTATTAAATAAAGACATTTGACTGTTCCTTATCAGATTAACTCGCTACATAAATTTAGTGTAGTCAAGATAACCTGATATAGGAAAGCTAGGATTGTGTTAAATCAATAAAAAGCCCGTTTTAGCAGTAACCGGCAATATCACTTAACGCTGAAGGCTCTAAAATAGTAATAAGTTTACCATCAACTTGAATGACATGATCTTTATGCATTTTACTTAATAAGCGACTAATGGTTTCTACCGTGAGGCCAAGGTAATTACCAATATCACTGCGTGTCATACTTAAGCGAAACGCCTTGGCTGAAAAACCTCTGCTGGCATAGCGCGAAGAGAGATGATTTAAAAAAGTTGCCAATTTTTGCTCTGCTGTTTTACGGTTAAGTAATAACAACATCTGCTGATCCGCCTGAATATCTTGGCTCATCAGTCGCATCATCTGCTGGCGAAGTTTCGGTAATTGCCCCAACAACGACTCGAGATTGTTATAGGGGATTTCACAAATCATGCCGGTCTCTAGCGCTTCAGCATAACTGGCATGCAGCTCACTGCTGATGGCATCAAAGCCAATCACATCACCAGGTAGGTGAAAGCCGGTAATTTGTTGTTCGCCTTGTTCGGTTAAGGTAAAGGTTTTAAAGGAGCCAGTGCGAATCGCATACAAAGATTTTAGAGGCGTGCCACTTTCAAATAAAATATCACCTTTATGTAATGGGCGTTTGCGTTGAATAATATCATCGAGCTTCGACATTTCCTGATCACTGAGTGAAAAAGGCAGGCAAAGTTGACTGAAACCACAATCCTGACAATTTATCGCTGAACGTTGCATGGGGTGATCCTATTATCCCTAAAACCAGCACTAGCTTAAAAAACTAGTCTTCGCAAAGCAAGCCAAATTGTATAAAAACCGTAAATAGCCAAAAGTAACGCTGCGCTATAACGAAACCATAATTGATTTTTTAACTTGGTTAGTGCCGTTGCTGCGGCACCAAATATCAGTAATGCTGGCAGTGTGCCCAAACCAAACATCAGCATCAGTAAAGCACCAGCAGAAGCACTGCCGCTGGCTAAACTCCAACTCAGCGTCGAATAGACTAAACCACAGGGCAAAAAGCCCCATAACAACCCGTAGCCGTAGGCTTTAGGTGCGCTGTCTAAAGGCAAAAATCGTTTGCTGTAGGGTTGTACTTTATGCCAAAGCCCTTGCCCTAACCGTTCTAGCAAGGTTAAACCAAACCAGAGCCGGGCAATATAAAGTGCCATAGCCACCAGTAATAGTCCGGCAATTAAGCGCAGCCACAACATAGAAGCACCGGCTAAACTCATGGCTGTAGCACCAAAATAGCCCACCACAGCACCAAAAAGAGCATAGGTACTCAGCCGTCCGAGGCTAAGTAGCAGCTGGAGGCGTAACTTTTGCCAACGGCTTTGTGTTGGCATCGAAAATTGTAGCGCGGCGACAATGCCGCCGCACATCACCAAACAATGACTACTGCCGAGTAAACCGATCAGTAAAGCGGCGGGATAATCAATGATCATCTGTGTGTTGTTTTGCTTTGGGCTTGGTGCTTTGTTCTTCTTCAAACAAGATACTAAAGCCTTCTTTTTCCAAATCTTCAAACTGTTTAGAACGGACAGCCCAGAAAAAGATCATTATGCCAATGGCGACAAATAAGATAGCAATCGGTATTAAAACATAAATAATACTCATTTTTTGAGTAACCTCAGCGAGTTAGAAACAACCAGCAACGAGCTGAATGACATACCGATCACGGCAATATAAGGGGAGACAAACCCTGCTACGGCTAACGGAATAATAATAACATTGTATCCGACCGACCACGCTAAGTTTTGTTTTATAACATTAGCGGTGGTTTTGCCACCCATTAACAGTTGTTGTAACAGATTAAGATCGGGCTGCAACAGCACCACATCGGCTTGATTTTTTGATAGATCGGTTCCGGAATGTACCGCGACAGAAACATGGGCGGCATTAAAACCTGGGCTATCATTAATGCCATCGCCTAGCATTAACACTTTGGCGTCTTGTTTTATTAACTGTTGAATTTCCGCAACCTTATGTTCTGGGCTACAGCTTTTCACCATAAAATCTAACTTTAAGCTGCTACTTACTTGCTCCGCTTGTGAAGAGCTATCGCCTGTTAACATGCCTAAGCGATAACCTTGCTGCTGCAAGGCTTGAATCAATGCGGGCACTTCAGGTCTTAATTTATCGGCTAACTGCACGTAAGCCAGCGCTTGCCCAGCTAAACTGACATACACCATCGCATCAGGCTGCTCAGCTAACTGACAAAAGGCAGCACTGCCAACCCGCACGGCTTCGCCACGCCAACGACCTTGAATACCCGCACCAATACTAACTTCTACATCTGTTAACGGCAGTTGCTCAGTGAAGTGTGTGGCAAAAGCGCGGGCAATCGGATGTTCGGAATAGCGTTCTAAATTGGCAATCAGATTTAACACTTCGGCTTCAGTAAATTGATCCGAGCATAGCGTCAGCTTACTGATACTAAACTTACCTTCCGTTAAGGTGCCGGTTTTATCCAATACAATATGGGTAATGTCTGGCAAGGTTTCCAAAGCTTGAGCATTTTTAATCAAAATACCGCGGCGGTTTAACCGTGCTAGGGCACAGGTAATCGCGGTAGGGGTGGCTAAACTGAGTGCGCATGGGCAGGTGGCAACGAGTACCGATAAGGTTACCCAAAAAGCACGATCAGGATTCCACCAGAAAAACCACAGTAAAAAGGTTAATAGGGCGATAACTAACAACCGCTCGACAAAATACTTCGCCAAGGCATCGGTTTTTTCAACTAGTTTAGGCTTTTGGCTTAACGTTTGTTGTTGCAGCTGAATAATTTGTCCAAGTCTCGAATGTGCCAACACATTACTAACACGAACTTGCAACAGACCATCATGATTGATGCTGCCGGCTAGCACCGCGTCGCCCTGCGCTTTTGCGATAGGGCGGTATTCTCCGGTGAGCATGGATTCATCTACAGAACTATTACCTTCTAATACAGTACCGTCAGCCGCTAGGGTTTCGCCGGCTTTGACTAAAATCACATCACCGGGTTGTAAGCGTCTGGCGGAGGTCGGCTCAGGCCCATGCTCCGTTAGCAGGGTGGCGGTAACGGGCATAATTTTTAACAGGTTACTGGTGGCTTCGCGTGCCTGAGCTCTGGCCCGAAACTCAAAGAACTTGCCTAATTGCAGTAAGAAAGTAAACATACAGACCGATTCAAAATAGACTTCGCCTGTTTGAAATACCGTGGCATAGCTAGATGCGAAAAAGGTGTAATAGAGCGCCAAGGTAACCGGCACATCCATATTCATCTGGCGTGCTTTGGTGCTGCGCCAGGCACTGATTAAAAAGGGTTTGGCGGCATATAAAATAACAGGGATCGTTAATAACATGCTGATCCAACGCAAGTAGCCTTCATGCGAAGCGTCTATCCCCGTGTATTCACCAAAATATAGCGCGAACGCTAACATCATCACTTGCATCGTTAAGATACCGGAGACGGCGAGACGTTTTAAATAACGGTTAAGCTCTTGCTTAAAAACCTGCTCTTCTTGATCCGCAACAAAAGGGCTCGCCTGATAGCCTAAAGCGGCAATGGCTTTGATAATCTGGCTAAGCGGTAACTGGCTGTGGTCAAAACGCAGTAAAGCGCGCTGTGTCGAGGCGTTAATGGCGACGCTGGCAATGGCAGCGTGTTGTTTCAGTTGTTTTTCGATTAGCCAAGCACAAGCAGCACAACTCATACCGCTGATGGAGAGTTCTATTTCGGTCAAATTATCCTGTTGACGGCTAATATCAGCTAAGACTTCTGCATTATCAAAGCTGGCTAATTCTGCCATCAGCTGTTCAGGCATGGCGCTAACTTTGGCGGCCGATTCTGTACGAAATTTATAGTAGTCTTGTAAGCCATTACTAAAAATGGTTTCGGCAACAGCTTGACAACCTGCACAACAAAAATATTGTGGTTGGTTATCAAGCTGCGAAGTAAAGCGATCGCCGGTTAATACTGGCTCATGACAATGGAAGCACTTAACTGCACTCAAGGCCCAATCCTTTTAGTAGCCTAGTTTAATTTCTTGTTCGGCTGGCAAGGTTAAGTTCGCTTTTAAACGCCACTCTTGAGAATCGTCCGTTATCGTTAGGCGCCAACGGCCATTCGGCGTTAAGGGTAGGGTAGCAACATACAAAAGCTCACCACTACGCTCGGCATCTACCGCAAAGTCGCGGTCACCTAAAGTTGGGTGGTAAAAGTCTAAATGAATACTGTCACCTAATACGACGTTTTCTGCGAAACGAATAACGGCGCGGTTCCCTGCGATTAAAATATGCGCATCTAAATTGCGTAAAGCGGCCTCACGGTATTTAGCTAATTGCAAATTAATGGTTCTGCCAGCCTTGTAGTAATCATCAATAACCATCTCAGGTTTATGTTGCTGCATAACCACGATAGTATGCACCGCTTTTAACGCTGTAATCACCGGGATGGCGATTAATACCCAAGGCCACACATACTTATACCAAGGTTTGGTATCTTCCTGCATAAATTACCTCTTTTATGTAACCATAAAACTAAGCCCCTTTCGGGGCTTAGAGTTTATCAGATTGCTCACCGCTGTGTTAACAAACCGATTAACGCAGGTCTTCCGGATTGGCTAAACGATACACATAGGCGGTTAAGATATGGACTTTATCTTCACCCAGCGTGTCTTTGAAGGCTGGCATCACACCATAACGACCTTGGCGTAAGGTTTCTTCAATTGCCGCGGCAGAGCCGCCATATAACCAAATATTGTTGGTCAGGTTCGGTGCGCCAAAAGGTAAGTTGTGCGCAACGCTGCCGCGACCATCTACACCGTGACACGCCGCACACATACCAAATTTGGCTTTACCCGCTTCGGCATCTTGTTCGTTTACGGCACGGCCAGACAGTTGCAGCACGTAAGCCGTCATTTCTTTGATACCTTGGTCACCTAAAGCGGCTTCCCAACCAGGCATGGCGGCTTTGCGACCATACAACAAGGTTTCCTTAATTTTCTCAGGTGAACCACCGTATAGCCAGTCATTGTCTGTCAGATTAGGAAAGCCACGTTGGCCACGCGCATCTGAACCATGACACAGCGCACAGTTTTGCAAGTATAAGCGTTGACCGATCTTTAACGCTTCAGCGTCATAGGCCAGATCCAGCACATCACGCTGTGCAAACTGTTGAAACACTGGGCCATAGACTTCATCAGCCTTAGCATTTTCCACATCGAGCGCCACATGACGGCCTTCTGCTCGGGCTAATTCAACCGCCTGACGCGACTCTTCCAAAGATTTAATCCCTTGGTTCGAGCTGGTCCAGCCTAAAAAGCCTTTGTAATTACCTAAGCCCGGATAAGCGGCTAGATAGAAAACCGACCAAATCAAGGTGGCAAAGAACATATAAGTCCACCATTTTGGTAGCGGATTATTTAACTCTTTTAAGCCATCAACTTCGTGGTCGGTTGGCTGATCTTCCGGCACGCCCACGTAATTTTTTAGGTTCCACAATAACAGGACTACACATAAAACCAATACTGGTATGGTTAGTACCCAAATCCA
>CAZNXI010000181.1:0-5814 GCA_964577005.1 uncultured Rheinheimera sp. | reverse complement strand
CCATTCCACTGAGTGAACTAAAAGAGCAAATCCGCAGTGCTTGGCCGACGTTAGTGCGGTCACGGCCGGGCTTTGGTTGGGGTAACCGTAATAATGCACTGCGCGTCAATTTATTTGGGCCCTCGACCGAGCGCTTATTGCAACTGGCCAGTGATTTACAACCGGCTTTACAGACCTTACCCACCTTGGCAGAGGTCAGCTCCGATCTGACGCGTGGCCAGCAAGAAATTCAAATTCGCTTAAAACGTGCCGAATTAGAGCGGTTAGGCTTATCAGCAGAAGCGGTGGCACAAAGCACGTCACTGGCCTTGCGGGGCGTGAATTTACGTACTTTTCGAAGTGCTGAGCAAGGCGAGCTGCTGATTCGGTTGATTTATGATGAGCGGATCAGTCAATCGCAGGCGGAGTTGGCGGCTTTACCGGTCGCGGTAGTGCAGGGGATCAGTATTCCATTGTCGCAAGTAGCCGATTTGCAAACGGTGCCGCGCTTACAATCGATTCGGCGTTTTAATCGCGAAACGGGTGTTGCTTTGCAACTGGCACTGGCCAAGGATATCAGCCTGGATCAGGCTAAAGTAGAAATTGACCAGCTAATGCAGCAAGTACAGTTACCTGAGGGCTATCGTTGGTCTTATCAGGGTGGTTTTGTGCGGCAAAATGAAGAGCAGCAAGTGATGATCATCAATATGCTACTGGCGCTGGCGATGATTTATATCGTGATGGCTGCGTTGTTTGAATCATTACTGCTGCCCAATGCCGTCATTGGTAGCCTGCTGTTCTCCTTTGTCGGCGTGTTCTGGACCTTTTGGCTCACCGGCACGGGGCTAGAAGTTATGGGGATGATCGGCATGCTGGTGCTAATGGGCATCGTCGTCAATAATGGCATTGTATTGGTAGATAGGATTAATCAAGATCGAGTATTACTGCCGCATTTACCGTTAATTGACTTGATTATTGGCGCGTCGATCGCACGGCTAAAACCTATTTTAATGACTGTAGCCACTACCGTTTTAGGCTTAGTGCCATTGGCTTTAGGCGGCACCGCCATCGGCGGTAATGGGCCCAGTTACGCGCCAATGGCCATTGCCATTATTGGTGGCTTAGTGTTCTCGACCTTGACCAGCCTATTGCTGGTTCCCTTAAATTACTATGCGTTAATTAAGCTGCGCGCTGCCAGTAGCCGCTTAGTCAGCCGCAGCCAGCAATGGCAACGCCGCATACTGCGCCGAGCGTAAGCGATGTTCGGCGCGTTTAGGCGAGCGGGGTGACGGTTGCTTTTTTAAGGGCAGTCGTTATAATTGCGCCGTCTTTAAGGGAGTAATCTGCCGCCAGGCGCTTATATCAACATACTTGTGCCGCATGCACATGGTATAAGCAGCAAGCTGTTAACTATTAATTGCTTGTGTGATGAGACTTAAGACATAGCACTGATCCAACGCGGGAGTCAGGCTGTGTCTTTTGTCTATAATATCCCGCACTTTTGCAGGATATTATGGAAGCCCTTTTTTCATCTTTTACCGCTGTCGCTATTGCCGAAATTGGCGATAAAACCCAACTGCTTTCGCTGTTCTTAGCTGCTCGTTTTCGCAATAAAACTGCGATTATCATGGGTATTCTAATGGCAACCTTACTCAATCATGCGGCTTCGGCGTGGCTTGGGGTTTGGGTGGCGCAATTTATTCCTGCAGCTTGGGGGCCTTGGTTATTGGGCTGCTCCTTTATTGCGGTGGCACTCTGGCTATTAATCCCCGATAAAGACGGCAGTGAAGATACTGCAGTGCTGAAATACGGTGCCTTCGCTGCCAGCTGTGTGCTGTTTTTCTTAGCGGAAATTGGCGATAAAACGCAAATTGCCACGGTAATTCTAGCCGCCAGCTTTGAACAAGCAGTCTGGATGGTGATTTGGGGCACCACCTTGGGCATGTTAGCCGCCAATGTGCCGGTGATTTATGCCGGTAGCTGGTTACTGCAAAAAATCTCGTTAGATTGGGCCCGTCGTGCCGCCTGTGCGGTGTTTATCATTTTAGGAATAATCACCATAATTAATGGCGTGATTTAACCCGAGCCTTGTCAGAGTATGCTAATGTAAAGTATAGCTTACTGATAGGGACAAAAGATGTCGGTATTTCAACGTAACAATGTGCGTTTAATGGGTGATAGCAAAGCACCGGTAATGCTTTTTGCCCACGGTTTTGGTTGTAATCAAACCATGTGGGATGCGGTGGCTGCGGCGTTTGCCCCGCAAACCTATCAAATCTTGTTTGATTATGTTGGCAGCGGCCAATCCGATCTGGCCAGTTATGATATGGCGCGTTATGCCAGCTTGGAGGGCTATGCACAAGATATTTTGGAGATCTGTGCTGAGCTAGGGGTAGATCGTGAGGTGATTTTTGTTGGCCATTCGGTCAGTTGTAGCATTGGCGTACTCGCGGCGCTGGCGCGTCCTGGGCTATTTCGCGAAATGATTTTTTTAGGCCCTTCGCCTTGTTTCTTAAATGATCCTCCTAGTTACTTTGGTGGCTTTGAGCGCAGCGACTTAGACGCTTTACTCGCCTTAATGGCGCAAAATTACCTAGGCTGGGCGGCTTATCTGGCACCGGTAGTGGCGGGCCCCGACAATGACGCGCAGATTGCAGGCACCTTGTCAGACAGCTTTTGTTCAACCGATCCAATAGTGGCGCAGCAGTTTGCGAAAGCCACGTTCTTTGCGGATAACCGCGCAGATTTTGCCAAGTTAACTGTACCTAGCCTGATCTTACAGCATCAAGATGATGTGCTCGCTGCGCCAGTGGTGGGGCAATACTTGCAAACCCAGCTCGCCAATAGCCAGTTAATCACGCTGCCCGTTGCGGGGCATGCCGCTCATATGAGTCACCCCGACTTAGTGATTGCGGCCATCTCAGATTACTTAGCTGAGCGGCAGATTTTGTGAGCGAGCAGCCAGAGTTAGACGCCTTACCCTGTGCGGTAATCATTACCGATCCATTTGGTCAGATCGTCTTTATTAACCAGCTTGCTAAAACCGCTTTTTTAGCTGAGCCTGACGCTATCCCCACAAATATAGATAAATTATTCCCTCCCGCTTCGAAAATTTTTTTACAAACGCATCTTTGGCCAATGCTGCGCAAGCAAGGAGAGGTAAACGAGTTTTATCTGCAAATTCAGAGTAAAGAACATAAGGTCGTGCCAATCTTGCTAAATGTGGCGGCCGGAGAGTTTGCCCAGCAAGCCTGTTACCGCTGGGTGCTGTTGCCAGCGTTACAGCGTGTAACCTTTGAGCAAGAGCTACTGAAAGCGCGACAACAAACAGCAGATTATGCGCAAGAAATTAGTTTGCATAAGCGTCGGCTGCAGAATATTTTGGATGCGGCAGCCGATATTGCCATCATTACCTTGGATAAAGACGGCAGAGTGCAATTTGCCAACGCGGGTGTTATGCCGCTGCTTGGTGTCAGCAAACAGCAGTTGTTGGGTGAGCCTTTTGCTAACTTTATGAGCCAGCAGGGATTAGCGCAAGCTGGTCAACTTAGGTTGCAACAGCAACTCAGTCTGCTACAGCAAAAAAGCACTGTAGCTGAGTCTATTTTGGAATTTGAAACACGCTTAATCCAACATAGCGGTCAGGAAATCGATGTGCTGTTACAATTGCGCCCACTGGCTGGCGAGTTAGCGCAGGCCGATCGTCAACTGTTAGTTGTGGCTACCGATATTTCAAAACGCAAGCAATTAGAACGCTTGCAAAATGAATTTGTCGCCACCATTAGCCATGAATTTCGCACGCCACTGACCACCATTTTGGGCAGTTTAACGTTGTTATCCGAGCGCTTTCGGGCAGATTTACCTGATAAAGCGCAAAAGCTGGTCGAGGTGTCATTTAATAGCAGCCAGCGGCTCAAACATTTGGTGAATGACTTACTAGATTTTGGCAAAATCAACAGTGGTAAAGTTCAGGTTAGCTTGCAGCGTTGTGCGTTAACCCCATTACTGGAAAGTAGCATTGTGGAGCATCATTATTATTTAAATACCAAAGGGGTACAGTTACTGCTTAGATTGCCTGAAACGCCCTTTTTTATCCTTACCGATCCACAGCGTTTCCAGCAAGTGATGGCCAATTTACTGTCAAATGCCATCAAGTTCTCACCGGCAGCAGGGCAAGTACATATTTGGGTATCTGAGCAAGCTGACAACCTCATTATCAGCGTACAGGACTGCGGTCCCGGCATAAAAGCTGATTTTGCCACGCTGTTATTTACTCAATTTACCCAAGAAGATAACAGCAGTAACCGTCAAGTAGAAGGCACAGGCTTGGGGCTGGCTATTAGCAAAGGCTTGGTTAATGCCATGGGCGGCGAGATTGGCTATCAGGCTGCGCAGCCACATGGCGCAATTTTCTGGTTTAGTTGTGCAAAGGCTTAAGCTTGCCCGCGTTACTCTGCTGCCGAGCTGACGTTGCGCGCTTTTTGACTTAACACCCACACGGTAAACAGGCTGGCGGTAACAAACATTAAAATACTGTAGGTGCTCGGTGCTATCGACATGGCGCTATTTTGTAAAATGCCGGTGGTGATCATTAAGGCAAGGGTACCATTTTGTAAGCCCACCTCTAGGCAAATGGTGCGGGCTTGTTGATCGTTGTGCAGGATATAGTGGCCTAACAAGTAACCCGCTACCATGGTCACGACATTTAAACTCAGTGCTGCAGGCCCACTAAGCAACATAAAGTGCCAAAAATCGCCGCCCAAATCGATGGCAATACTGAGAATCAATGCAATTAATACCAGCACCGAAAAACGACTGATAATGGGCTGAGCGCGCAGCGATAAGCTTGGCCATTTGGCGCGTAACCACATACCGAGTAAGACTGGCATCACGCTAATCAGCATCAAGGTTAACCAGGTTCTTAAAAGCGGTAGCTCAATAGTGGTGCTGGCGCCTAAGTAAAAATCGATGGCCCAAGCGGCTAATAATGGCAGGGTAAAAGGGGTAATTAACCCCAGCATCGCGGTCAAAGATACCGATAAGCCTACATCCGCCTTACACAGATAACTGTATAGGTTTGAGGTAGTACCGCCTGGACACAGCGCCAAAATAAACAAACCTACCGCCAACTCTGCTTGCAAGCCAAACAGGCTAATTAGGATGATCGCGATAATCGGTAACAGCAACAGTTGCGCCAGCGCCCCGACAAAAAAGGCTTTAGGTGCCCGCATTACATCGCGAAAATTCGCCGGACGTAAACTCATGCCCACACCGATCATAATCAAGATCAAGGCAATGGGTAAACCTATTTGGGTGAGGGTCGCAAACATAAAGCGCTCTTTTTAAAATTATTATTTCGCTAAACTACCTTGTTCTCCCACGCCGAGCAACCCCAACTTATCCACCGCACTCCGGTACGCTGTATAACTTTTATCCACAGCACTCCGGTACGGTGTATAAGTGTGCTAGCTGGGGGGGGTAGGCTGTACTGGCGCGGCGGGCTCGATATGCAGCGTTAGTTGTATGCCTAGCGTAGCTGCTTGTTGTTCTGCGCTATCGGCTAACTGATGCGCTTGGGTGACTGTCCAATTTCCGGGCACCTGCAAATCCGCTTGGGCAAATGCTTGAGTGGCGGCTGCGCGAGTGCGTAAGCGTAAAAAACAAAGCTGATCGGCCGCTAATACCTGGGTGTCGATGGGATATGCCGCGCGGGCGCTGGCACTCAGCTCTGCCAAGCGGGCGGTAAGCTGTTGCACCTGAGCTTCCGGTAAGGCCTGATCCATTAAGCCATTTACCGCCTTAGCTAAAATCAGGCTGCCTTCACGCAGAATATGC
>CAZNXI010000180.1:0-5814 GCA_964577005.1 uncultured Rheinheimera sp. | reverse complement strand
AAGCAAGGGAAGCGTTATCTGGTGGGCGCCTCGTTGTTTAAAATGAGTTTTAATCTCGTCAGCTCAAGTAAGTTAAGTCGTCAGGCACTGCCTTTTTTACAAAAATTGGCGTTAAGTACCGGAATGACAGCGCAGTTGAGCTTACCCCATACTGAAGGGGCCTTAATTGTTGAAGTCTGTGATAGCCCAAACCCCTTGCGTATGGCTGCTCGCCCCGGCACGATAGCGCATTTTAATTGCTCGGCAGCGGGAAAAATATTTCTAGCGTTTTTACATTTTGATAAAATTTCACAGCTTGCTGAGCAGGGCTTATTCACAGGTAAGACTCAACAAAGTTTGGTTGCACCGGATGAGATTAAACTCGATTTACAGCGTATTTTAGGTCGGGGTTATGCTACGGATGATCAAGAATATCATCAGGATGTGCGTTGTCTATCGGCGCCTATTCGGGATGAGCGTGGGGCTGTAGTCGCCGCAATTACCGTAACTGCACCCACCAGTATTTTTGCCCGCAACCAATTTGTCGATGTGTCGCAAAAAGTTAAAAAAGCAGCTATTGACATAGGTTTAACGGTATATCGTCCGCAGCTTGCTGCTAACCAAAAATAGCCATAAAGGCGGAAGCTAATTGATGCAAAAGCAATCAACTATTAATGATGTTGCCCGCATAGCCGGGGTCTCTAAAAGAACGGTGTCACGAGTTATTAACGGCTCGTTAAGCGTGGGCGAAAGCACTCGCCTCAAAGTTGAAAAGGTCATTAACGAGTTAAAGTACGCGCCGAATGCTCAGGCGCGCGGCCTTGCTTCTAGTCGCTCGTATTTACTGGGTTTGATTTACGATAATCCCGATGCCTTGTATTTGGACGATGTGCAGCGTGGAGTGCTGGAGGTGTGTTCTACACTTGGCTATGAGTTGGTAGTACATCCGTGCCGTTATCAAAGTGAAACCTTGGTCAATGATTGCTTACGCTTTATGCGCCGCTCTAAACTGGATGGTGTGATAGTGCTGCCGCCAGTTTCGGAATCGGAAACCTTGGCGACCGCATTGAAAGAGTCCGGCAGTCCATATGTACGGTTAAGTTCTGTCGCCTTAGATACGCAAGAGCATATCGTGGTATCAGATGATCGATCTGCCGCAGCAGAAATGGCCCGCTATTTTGCGCAACTTGGCCATGAAAAAATTGCCTTTATCAGCGGGCCACAGCGTTATAAATCATCAACGGAGCGGATGGAAGGTTTCCAACTTGGTTTATCCGCTTATGGGGTGCAAATTCCGACCAGTATGATTTTGGAGGGGAATAATACCTTTGAAACAGGTATTGAATGCGCTAAGCAATTATTGCAATTACCCGATCGTCCTACAGCGATTTTTGCCAATAACGATCAAATGGCTGCTGGTGTGTTAAAAGTGGCTTATAGTCTAGGCATTAAAGTCCCCGCTGAGCTGTCTGTGGCCGGATTTGACGATAATATGTTGGCTTCACGGGTGACACCCGCACTGACCACGATTCGTCGACCGGTTCGGCAAATGGCGTTGCTAGCCACGACCAAGATGATTATGTCAATTGAGCAGAATCATAAAGCCGCTATGAATGTCGCTGCCAAAGTGGCACCAACCCTAGTGGTACGTGAATCTACAGGACCTTGTTTAAACTCAGAAAGTCGTAAAATATAAGCTGCATTAAAAAAATTGCCATCGGTGGCAATTTTTTTAATGAAATGCTTGCCACCGGTGGCAAATTGGTTATTATAGAAGCTATTATTCAATACAATTGGCGTTAAATAAGCTATAGCGAGTAAGAGGAAGCAAGATGACAGATTTGATTAAAAGAAAAAGTATTAAAACCCTTGGTTTTCTCTCTGCAGGGGTTAGCTTGTTAACTGTAACTGGCTGTCAAACTCTCCCACTTTCGAGTCAGGATAATGTAGTTGATAACGCTAAAGATGCTGAAGACTTAGTCAAGTGGCAGCAAGCCGATCAGATTATTGCCGCCATTCAACCTACCCAGTTTGCTGCGCAAGATTTTGCCATTACGGCGTTTGGCGCCAAAGCAGAAGCCGGTGCTGATAATACGCTGGCGATTAAAGCCGCTATAGCGGCTTGTGCTGCTGCTGGCGGTGGGCGGGTTATTGTGCCTGCTGGCCGTTTTGAAACAGGTGCCATCCACCTTAAATCTAATGTAAACCTGCATTTGCATGATGACGCCGTGTTGTCGTTTTATACCGACCGCGAGCATTACTTACCTTATGTGATGACCCGCTGGGAAGGCGTTGAGCTGATCGGCTATTCGCCGTTAATTTATGCTTATCAGCAAGAAAATATCGCTGTCACAGGTAAAGGTATTTTAGAAGGTAATGGCTCAACAACGGCGTGGTGGCCTTGGAAAGGCAATTGGGAGCGGCGTAACTGGGAATATGATGCCAGTGTAGATCAAGTGCAAACACGTAAAGTGTTGTTTGCTATGGCAGAAAATGGTGCGCCTGTTGCAGAGCGCCAGTTTACTGAGAATTTCTTAAGACCGCCGTTTATTCAACCTTATGGCTGTAAGCGGGTATTAATTGAAGGCGTGACGATTCGTAATTCGCCTTTCTGGTTAATCAACCCTGTATTATCTGAAGATGTCATTATCCGCAATGTGAACTGTATCAGCCATGGCCCTAATTCGGATGGCTGTAATCCGGAATCTTCTAATCGCGTGTTGATTGAAAATTGTTTGTTCGACACGGGCGATGATTGTATTGCCTTAAAATCTGGTCGCAATAACGATGGTCGCCGCTTAGCCACACTGGTACAAAATATTGTAATTCAAGATTGTATTATGCGTTCAGGCCATGGCGGTGTGGTAATGGGCAGCGAAATCTCCGGTGGTGCTCGTAATATTTTTGCTCGCCGCTGTCGCATGAGTAGCCCTAATTTAGCCCGTGGTATTCGCATAAAAACTAACTCCGTGCGCGGTGGTTTAATTGAAAATGTCTATATCCGTGATATTGAGATTGGCGAAGTGCGCGATGCGATTGTCATTAACTTTTATTACGAAGAAGGCGATGCCGGTAACTTTATGCCAGAAGTACGTAATTTGCATATAAGTAACCTGACAGTCCAAAAAGCTCAGCGTGCCTTTGAACTTCGTGGTTTCGAACGGGCGCCGATCAGTGGTGTAACCTTGCACCATGTGCATTTTAAGCAGGTAGCGTCAGTAGGTGTACTGGAAAATATTGCTGGGGTTGATCAGCTAGATCTCACCTTAAACGGCAAGCCATTTGCTATTTAGCACATTGCTATAACTGGCGGTTCTGCAAGGGTAGCAGCACGCTAGGCAATAGATTAAGGTTTTTATAAATTAAAAATGCCACCGCTAGACAATGGCGAAGCTAATGCGAATTACCGCATGCAACAAAACAGGTAGCACAAGATGACAACAGAGCAGAAACCCGGTTGTAGCATTACCTTACCGGAGGCAACCCTAACAGAGCAACTTAAGGTATTGCAGGTGCATCCGCGTGATAACGTGTTGGTTGCCTTGCAGCCTCTCGTTGCTGGGCAGCCGTTACCTGAGCCCTATGCCACCCTGATTGCTATTAGCGATATTCCGGCTGGCCACAAGGTCGCGCTTCAGCCAATTAACGCCGGTGATGCGGTGGTTAAATATGGTTTTGCTATCGGTAACGCTACAGCAGATATTGTTGCCGGCGCTCAGGTACATTCACATAACCTCGCTACTGCGTTAAGTGGCACCATTGATTATCAATATAACGGTTGTCAGGCAGAGCCCTTGTCATTTCCTAAAGCTTTACCAACCGAATTTCAGGGCTATCGTCGGGCCAATGGCAAAGTAGGCACCCGCAACGAACTGTGGATTATTAACACCGTTGGTTGTGTAAACCGCGCCGCGATGCGTGTTGCTGAATTAGCCCGCAAAGAATTTGCACAGCTGTTGGACTTACCGAATATTGACGGCATTCATGCTTTTACCCATCCCTTTGGCTGCTCGCAGCTCGGTGATGATCTGAGTAATACCCGAGAATTACTGGCTGGGCTTATTCAGCATCCCAACGCCGGCGCGGTGCTCATTTTGGGCTTAGGCTGTGAAAATAACCAGTTGGCCAAGCTACTTCAAGCCAGCCCTGATGTCGATCAGCAGCGCATTCGGGCTTTCAATGCACAGCAGGTTGAAGATGAAGTCGAGCAAGGATTAGCTGCCGTGGGCGAGTTACTGGCGATTATGGCGCAGGATAAACGCAGTGCTTGTCCGGTGTCGGAGCTGGTAATGGGTATGAAATGCGGCGGCTCGGATGGCTTAAGTGGCCTCACCGCAAATGCTTTAGTGGGCCGTATCGCCGATTTAGTCGCGGCCGCAAACGGTAAAGTGGTACTCACTGAAACGCCAGAGATGTTTGGCGCCGAACAAGTGTTTATGGCGCGGGCACAGAATGAACAGGTATTTGCTGATTTAGTGGCACTGGTCAACGATTTTAAGCAGTACTTTATCGATAACAACCAGCCGGTGTATGAAAACCCCAGTCCGGGCAATAAAGACGGTGGTTTAACCACGCTGGAAGAAAAATCGCTGGGGGCGATTCAAAAAGGTGGCTCGGCAGTGGTCAATCAAATTATTCGCTATGGCAAGCAAGCCAGTTTACCCGGCTTAACCTTACTGGAAGGCCCTGGTAACGATGCCGTATCGTCTACTGCGCTAACCGCTGCGGGCGCCACGCTGATTTTGTTTACCACCGGCCGTGGCACGCCATTGGGCTTTCCTGCGCCTACCGTAAAGATCTCTTCTAACTCAAATCTAGCTGGGCGTAAACCACAGTGGATTGACTATGATGCCGGCGGCTTACTGCGAGTTGGTCAAGATGCCACTGAATTTGCTTATGATTTTTTCCGTTATCTGGTGGCTGTGGCATCCGGACAGCGGACGCGCAATGAGATCTCGGATAACCGAGAAATCGCTATCTGGAAAAACGGCGTGACGCTTTAGTCTTAATGAGTAAAGTCGCTTTAGACATAAATAAAAAAATGGCGCTTAACAGCGGCAACATACTGAACACAAATGGGAAAGAAAAAATGACGCAACCACTTCCTTTAGAATTACATCCGGATAGGCTATTTCCAGCTGATCCGCTTGTGCGCGCTATCGCGCAGCGCTTATATGTAAAAATTAAAGACTTACCTATCGTTAGTCCGCATGGTCACACTGATCCACGCTGGTTTGCCGATGACGCTAACTTTGAAAATGCCACTGCGCTGTTGTTGCTACCTGACCATTATGTGTTTCGGATGTTATACAGCCAAGGCATCAAACTGGAAGAGCTTGGGATCCGCCGTAAAGATGGTGCGGTTGTCGAAAGCGATTATCGGAAAATTTTCCATATTTTTGCCAAACACTATTATTTATTTCGTGGCACGCCTTCGCGTATTTGGTTAGACAGTGTATTCCACGATGTGTTTGGCTTAACGGTTACGCTAACCGAAGCAACGGCAGATCTGTATTACGACACCATCAACGAGCAGTTGGCTAAAGCAGAATTTAAACCACGTGCTTTGTTAGACCGTTTTAATATCGAATTAATTGCTACCACTGAGGGGGCATTAAACGATTTAAAACATCACGCCAAACTAAAAGGCACAGGCATCGAGCAGCGTGTGATTACCACCTTTCGCCCAGATGATGTGATTGACGCAGACCGCGCGGATTTTGCCAAAAACGTCGCGAAATTAGGTGAACTTACTGGCGAAGATACCAATAACTGGCAGGGCTACTTACAAGCGTTACGGATCCGGCGGGCTTATTTCCGCGAGCACGGTGCAAC
>CAZNXI010000179.1:0-5883 GCA_964577005.1 uncultured Rheinheimera sp. | reverse complement strand
GCTAACGCCACCACTAACAAAATTAAACAGTAATAGTTATGCGTGATTACTTGCCAAGGGGAAATGCCAAAGCTTGCCCCAAGCAGTAAAGCCTGAGCACCATAAGGCACTAAGCCTTGGCTGATACAAGCAAAAATATCTAATAAGCTGGCACTGCGCTTCGGGCTGATATGATGCTGCTGCGCTAAATTGCGACTGACTTCGCCGGTTAGCACGATGGCAACAGTATTGTTGGCGATACAAAGGTTGCTGATAAAGGCTAAAGCCGCAATGGCCAGTTGTTGCGCTTTATTACCAACTAATTGCAGTTTTTGCGTAAAACGCTGCACTTGCTCTGAGATCCACTGCAGGCCACCTTGTTGCTTAATAAACTCACTTAAGGCACTGACTAACATAGCCAAAAGGAAAATTTCTTGCACATCGGCAAAGCCGGTGGCGATATCTTTGCCCAGATTGGTAATGGCATAGTCGGCAACAATAGTGCCTTGCAACGCGGCTAACACAATACCGAGCAGTAATACCACAAATACATTTAAGCCCATTACCGCTAAGACTAAAATGGCGGCATAAGGTAAAACACCTGTCCAGTTAAAGGCTTCTGCACTGACAGTATTCGCTGGGGTAGTGAGTAAACTAAAGGCGACCAAGGTGGCCAGAGCGGCGGGTAAAGCAATCTTAATATTTTCTTTAAATTTATCGGCCATATTGGCACCCTGCGTGCGGGTTGCCGCAATAGTAGTATCCGAAATAATCGATAGGTTATCACCAAACATGGCGCCGCTTAACAGCACGCCAGCCACCACGTCGGGGTTAAGATCGGCTTGATTGGCCAGCCCAACCGCAATAGGCGCCAGTGCGCCAATGGTGCCCATAGAGGTCCCCATTGCAGTAGACACCAAGGCCGCAATAACAAATAAACCCGGTAGGATAAAGGCGGCGGGTACAATACTTAAACCCGCATTTACCACTGCATCGACGCCGCCTGTTGCGGTGGCTACGCTAGCAAAAGCGCCCGCTAACAGATAAATCAAACACATGGTGATGATATTGCTATTACCTGCGCCTTTAACAATTACGTCAATAGACTGAGTTAAAGGTGCTCGGTGCAGCCAAACCGCAAAGATTAAGGCCGGTAAAATGGCGACATGGCCAGGGAGTTGATAAAAGGCATAGTCAACATTTTGGCTTTGAAAATACAGGCCGCTGCCTAGGAACAGCAACACAAAAGATAATAAGGGCAAAAGCGAGCGCTTTGCTCCAACAGGGATAGCAGTATTCACGTTAGCAACCTCATAAAATGGCAGCGCAATATATAGATGTCCAGACGTCTTGTCAAACCTTGGGCTAGCAGGTTAAAACAGAGACAAATAAAAAGAAACTAAAATGTTGTAAAGTGTTCTTAACAGAGTAATTCATAGCGCATTATCAGAACAACCATAGCGTAATCATCTTATTAAGCCAGCATTATCTGGCAGGGAGCTAGTATGGCCGCTAGGCAAAATCTTGCATCAAAGCGTTTTGTGCCGTTTTTTTTGACCCAAGCCCTTGGCGCGTTTAACGACAATGTATTCAAAAACGCCTTGATGCTGTTGCTGACCTTTACCGCGGCCAGCGCCATGCCGTGGAGCGTCGATGTCAGTATGAATTTGGCTGCAGGTTTGTTTATTTTGCCGTTCTTATTGTTTTCGGCCACCGCAGGTACACTGGCCGACAGTGTCTGTAAAACCAAACTTATTCAGCGTCTCAAGTTGTTGGAAATCGGTCTAATGCTATTGGCGGCGGCTGCCTTTCTGTTTGAGCAGTATTTACTGCTGTTGGCGTTGCTATTTTTAATGGGTACACAATCGGCTTTTTTTGGGCCGGTAAAATATGCCATCTTGCCGCAACTGTTAACCGATCGCCAACTGCTAGCTGGTAATGCTTGGGTAGAGCTGGGCACCTTTGTGGCGATTTTGCTGGGCACCATTGTTGGCGGTTTGTTAGTGGGGTTTGCCAATGCGCTGTTATGGATCGGCGTTATGGTCATTGTCTTTGCGCTTATGGGGTACTTGGTGAGTTTAATGATCCCGGCCGTTGGCGTTGTGGCGGGCGCCCCTAAGTTTCGCTTTGCCCCTTGGCAGCAAAGTGTCGAGACTGTAAAAATCAGTTATCAAAACCGCACGCTGTACCTCGCTATTATGGCCATAAGCTGGTTTTGGTTTTTAGGAGCCAGTTATTTAACGCAGTTTCCTAATTTTGCTAAAACGGTATTGGGGGGCGACAACACCGTCGTAACGGCTTTATTGGTAGCCTTTTCTGTGGGCGTAGGGCTGGGCTCATTACTGTGTGAGCGCTTGTCGGGTGATAAAGTTGAGCTAGGCATCGTCCCTATAGGCTCCGCCGGTTTAACGGTTTTCGGTATCAGTCTGTATTTTAGTACGCCAGAGCTAGCCGTGACTGAATTGGTCTCGCTAGGAACATTTTTCAGTTCGGCTTTTGGTTGGTGGGTATTATTGGATCTTACCCTGATTGGCGTGTTCGGCGGGCTTTTTATTGTGCCGTTATATGCCATGCTGCAACAACGGGCGCAGCCCGAGCAGCGGGCGCGGATCATCGCAGCTAACAATATTTTTAATGCGTTATTTATGGTGGTCAGTGCCGCCGCGGGCATTGTGTTTTTAGCCGTATTTAAACTGACGATACCGCAATACTTTTTAATATTGGCGTTAATGAATGCGGTAGTGGCGATCTACGTCTACACGCGGGTACCAGAATTTGTGCTGCGTTTTGTGATTTATCTGCTAAGCCATACGATGTATCGGGTCAAGGCGCAGGGGCTGGAGCATATCCCAGATGATGGCGCGGCCGTGCTGGTCGCTAACCATGTCAGTTATGTGGATGCGCTGCTTATTGCCGGCGCAGTGCGTCGGCCAGTGCGCTTTGTGATGTATAAAGGGATCTATGATTTGCCGGTCGCTAACTGGTTATTTCGTGCCGCCAGAACCATTCCTATCTGTGGTAAGCAACAAGATGAAGCCATTTATGAAGCCGCTTTTGCTGCAATAAAACGTGAGCTGGCTGAGGGGAATTTGATCTGCATTTTCCCAGAAGGGCGCCTAACCAAAGATGGTGAGATAGACAGCTTCCGCCCCGGCATTGAACGTATTATCAGCGAAAGCCCTGTTCCTGTTGTGCCTATGGCGTTGCAAGGTTTGTGGGGCTCGTTTTTTAGCCATCATGGTAAGGGTGCTTTTAAACCTAAAGGACGTTTTTGGTCAAAGGTGACTTTAACTGCGACTACTGCCGTGGCGTCGACAGAGGTAAGTGCTGCTATGCTGGAGCAACAAGTGCGACAATTGCGGGGGGAATACCGTTGATTTAGTCGTGTCGCTAAGGCTAACGGTCGCTTTTCGTTAGCCATAGTGGTCAGCTGACTTGATCCAATTTAGTAAAATCCTCATAGATGAAGCTGGCGTTCTTAAACGTTTATGTCTTTCGTTTAACCGTCCAAGGTTAAGCCCTTGTGGTTTAACCGCGTCGGGTGACGGTACTGAGAGCAGTACTGTGATCAGTGCTATGCACAGTGCTAAGTAACAGTACTAAAAAAAGTGGAGCAGCTTAATGTTTAATTTTTCTTTTCAAAATCCTACCCGTATTATCTTTGGCCGTGAGCAAATGGCGCAGCTTAGCAACTTGGTCAAACCTTTTCAGAAAGTATTGCTGATTTATGGTGGTGGTTCGATAAAACATAATGGCGTTTATCAGCAAGTGACAACAGCTTTAAAAGACAGCAGCTTTATCGAATTTTCGGGCGTAGAGCCAAACCCCAGTTTTGAAACCCTAATGCGTGCTGCCGATATTGTTCGGCGCGAAAAAATCGACTTTATTTTAGCGGTAGGTGGCGGCAGTGTGATCGATGGCGCCAAGTTTGTCGCGGCGGCTGCGCTATTTAATGGCGATGCCTGGGATATTTTAGCCAAGGGCGCGAAAATAACCGAAGCGGTGCCGCTTGGCTGCGTGTTAACGCTACCCGCAACCGGCACTGAGAGTAATGGTAACTCGGTTGTTACTCGCTATGAAACCCAAGAAAAACTGGCGTTTAGCAGTGCCTTGGTATTCCCACAGTTTGCTATTCTTGATCCTACCGTCACCTATAGCCTACCACCGAAACAAACCGCTAATGGCGTGGTGGATGCGTTTGTGCATGTGATGGAGCAATACCTGACCTATCCGGTGAATGCCCCAGTGCAGGATCGTTTTGCGGAGGGCTTATTACTCACGCTGATTGAGGAAGGCCCGAAAGTGATGGCCGATCCGGAAAACTACGAGGTGCGCGCCAATATCATGTGGGCGGCGACTATGGCGCTAAATGGCTTAATTGGTCAGGGCGTGCCGCAAGATTGGGCTACGCACATGATTGGTCATGAAATTACCGCTTTATATGGTTTAGACCATGCCCAGACGCTAGCTATCGTGCTACCGGCGTTAATGCAGCAACAACGCCAGCAAAAACGCGCGAAGTTATTGCAATTCGGCCAGCGCGTATGGCAATTACAACATCAAGACGAAGAGCGCTTAATTGATGAAGCCATCAGCCATACCCGGCATTTCTTTGAACGGATGGGGGTGCCGACCCGCTTAACCGATTATGGCTTGAAAGCGGAGGTAGTGGATAAGCTGGTTGAAAAACTGGTGCAGCATAAGATGGTGAAGCTAGGCGAGCATGGTGATATTACGCCAGAGGTAAGTCGTAGTATTTTGCAACTCGCCTTGTAGTTGCACTGTAAATGCTAAGACGCAAGCAGCAGTAACAAGGCTAGGGATAATTTGAATCTTTGGCCATAACGCTGTAACACCCTTAAAACAGCCGTTTTTCCTTAAAGACGGCTGTTTTGCTTTTTTATCGGCCGCGCTTTTGTTTTAATAACGAAAAATAGATTTTGCAGAGTAGATTATGACAAGTATTGGGATTTTCGGTGCTAACGGTCGGATGGGCCGCGCCTTAGTGACGGTGGCAAAAGAGCAGCAGCTAAGCTTGGCGGCGGCAACGGTGCGCACTGGCTCTGACTTAATAGGTATAGACGCCGGTGAGCTAGCGGGCTGCGGCAAACTGGGTATGGCATTAGAAGCAACCGCGACGGCTGCAGTGCAAAAAGCCGAGGTCTGGATTGACTTTACCATGCCAGAGCCGATGCTGGCACATTTAGAATTTTGTGTTGCCGAGCGTAAGGCGATGGTTATTGGTGTAACTGGCTTAACGGACGCGCAGTACGCCAATATTCAGGCTGCAAGTAAAGTGATCCCCATTGTGTGGGCGCCGAATATGAGTGTGGGCGTGAATTTACTGCTGCATTTGGCGCAAACTGCGGCCAAAGTAATGGGTAACACCGCCGATATTGAAATCATTGAAGCACATCACCGCTTTAAAAAAGACTCGCCGTCTGGTACGGCGATGGCTATTGGTGCCAGTATTGCTCGTAGCTTAAACCGCGACTTAAACGAGGTGGCCGTATATGGCCGTGAGGGCATGATTGGCGAGCGGCCACAGCAAACTATCGGCTTTGCAACGGTACGTGGTGGCGACATTATTGGCGATCATACGGCACTTTTCGCAGATCTTGGTGAAAGGCTAGAAATTAGCCACAAAGCCTCTAGCCGCAATACCTTTGCGCAAGGCGCACTGCGCGCTGCTTTATGGTTGCAAAATAAACAGCCGGGACTTTATACCATGCAACAAGTGCTAGGTTTACCAAAGTTAGACTAAACTTTTGCGGCATTAAGCATAAAAATGTGTTAAAGCCGCTATTTTTATAAAATAAGAAAAAAGTCATAATAAATAACTAGCAGTACGAAATGAACTTCTTGCCAGAATCTTGTTGATTTTCTGTCTACTAGCGGTATCTG
>CAZNXI010000178.1:0-5969 GCA_964577005.1 uncultured Rheinheimera sp. | reverse complement strand
AAACTGATCCACTTCAACAATTGAAATCTGATCCACTTGTTTTCGCTAGGTAGTTTCGTAATGTAAATTCAGATGCAACCGACAATCTTTTTAAAAAGACAGTTTTGAAATATGAGTGGTGTTCGGACGAGAATAAAAATGAAACGTTCTACTAAAAACCATTATCGAAAAGAAAAACCGGGCAATGACTACCCGGTTTTGCGGTAACTGTTAGAAGTTACACTTATTTACCCCTGCATTTGCTAGAACATGTGCTTTTACCTGATTGGTGGGTAATTGCGTGAAGCTATAAGGTAAATTGAGTACACCTGTCGAGTTTAATGATGGTCCAGCAATCACACCATCAGAAGAGCTTTGCCAAGTAGTATTAACAAATTGATTATTACGGATATCCCAGAAGCCCAATGAATTGGAATAAAATGACACTATTGGGTTTTTGGTGTTTTCAAATACGTTATTTTCGATGCGGATGGTAGCGCCCATGCGGGAATTGATACCCGTTTCAAGAATATTTTGGTACAGGTTATTAAAAATATGCGCTTGACCATAACGGAACAGCGGTAGGCGAGAGTTTACGTTATACCAGTGATTGTGGTGAAACGTAATGCGTCTGTTGAAGCTGTCACTATCATTACTACCCCATAGCGACGTTTTCCAACTATCGTGTAGTTTGTTGTAAGAAATTGTGATGTTGTCGACATCTTTCTTACCACTGACTAATTCATCATAGAAATCTTTATTGGAGTTCAGTGTGTTATAAAGATCGTTGTGATCTATCCAAATACGGCGAGAGGGGCCTTCAATACTTATAGCATCTTTATCACCAATATTGACATAACGGATGGTTAAATTGCGGATAATTACGTTATTTGCTCGCCAAATTTTGATGCCGATACCGTCTAAAACGCCACGGTTACCAACACCGATAATGGTGACATTATTCATATCTTTGATATCGAACTTAGTTAAATTTCCTGAGTTTGCTGGAGTAATAGTCCCATTCACCCGAATAGTTAATGGCCGGTTTAGATCGCGATTATTTAACGCTTGCTGCAGTTGAGCTCCGGTGCTTACGGTAACGGTAACGGCATTACTGCCACTGCCACCAGTTGTGCCGCCATTAAGCGATGCAAAACCTTGCGGTGTGGCACGGCAAGCTAAAACATCCCCAGTATTGCCGCCAGTTCCACCACCCGCATCACCCCCGCTGCCGCCCCCAGTACTTGAATTAAACACCTCAAACTCGCTAATCCTTGGTGCAGCTGATGCCGTTAAGATCTCTAGGTTTAATTTAGTCGTGCTAATAGTGTTGAAGTTTATAATACGGTTGCTGCCTAAAGTTGTGCCGCTAGCTAAAACCGCGCCATTATTGTTATTCACTAAACGCCAGCTACGGATATTACTCCCTTGCTCTCTTAAAACTACGCGGTTTACCGAAACTGCACTTGACCATTTGACTGAAATGCGTTGATTGTTATTGCCATTGGCCTGCCAAAATGTTTGTACATTGCCATCTCGTGCCAAGTTATAGCTGGAGTTGCTCGCTTTGCTAGAACCGTCAGCCCCTGCCCCTGGGCCAGTTAACGCCAAATTATTTGCGCTAGCCGGTAATGCCAACAGCATAGCTAAGGTTAATGCGGTTAAAGCGGATATTATTTTAGTATTTTTCATAATCTACCCCTGTCTGCTGAAATTAGCAGCAGTAATTATGCTTAAACATGATTTTTTTGCTGTTCAGATGTGGAACTTTTAACCTTTTTGTGTTCTTTATGTAATCGTTAATGTGGGTGGTGTTGATTTTAAACTAATTAAAATATTGCAATGGGCTGAATTACTTTGTCTCTTAGTCATTTTTAACAAGCAAAACGTCTGACCTGAAAATGGTGAAGGGGTGCGCTAGTTCATTTAAGCAGGTACTGTAAGGATAATCAGTACGCCGCTCCAATCAAGACTGCGGCTGATATTTCCTACTGGCGCAATTTCTACGCCGGTATAAATGCCCAAAAGAGGTATATTTGCTTTATTGAGTAACTGTTGGATAAGTTTAGCTTCGGCGTAATTTTCATCAATACGTCCGGCGCAATCAAAGTATAGTGCCACTATGGGGTGCTGCTGATCGGCGACAATTTTCTGCAACAGTTGTTCAGTCTGTTCTTGCGCTGCTTGCAAAATACTGTGGCTATCTCGTTGCATAATCTGAATTTGCATACCCTCATGTAAATCGGGCTCAAATAAAATTACGCCTTCGTTATTTGGCAGTACACCATTGATTAACCGGGTGACAAAAGCTGTGCTGTAGCCGGTCTCTGCGGTAATAGGATAACGAACACCAATAGCCAAGCTACTCACTGGGTGTTCATTACGCCAAGGAACATTACCACTAATGTTATCTAATATCTCGGTTACGGGTTTATCATCTAGGCTATATAAAAACTGCTGAAAAATGCTGGTAATCGTAAAGCTTTCGCTACTCACTGGCGTACAGCCATGCATCGCACTAATGTAGGAGCGCGCTCTGCCTGAAATCAGTAAAGCCGTGGCTAAGTGATGTGCTGCTTGGTTTTGATAAAATTGGGTGGTTGCGCCAAACTGTAAATCTGCCAGTAAACCTGCTCCAGCAATAGGTACCTTTTGTTTTAAACTGTAATACAGCCCATCCAGTAGAGGAGGAGAAGGAATTAATACTGCAGGGTGATGTTGGCTGCCGGGGTAACGAACCGAATCGTAAAAGAGTAATAATAAAGCGGGATCAATAGCTGGTTTAAAAGCGCTGCCCAAGGCTTGCCCAGCAAGAAAGGGATCGCTCGCCAGAATATTACTGCAAGCACTTTGGAACTGCACATCATTATCTGTAGCACATAGTGCAAGTGCTGCAGCAGGGCTGCCTTTATCTGCGATGACTTCATTCGTGATTACGCCAACTGCAGAGCCGCCAAGGATCAGGGTGTTAGGTCCACAGGCTGCCCGAGCGCCTGTTAATAGCTGCTGGTAATCGGTATTGCTGCTGCAAAACAACAACAAGACGTCGATAACCGGCATGCCTGTTTGCTGCATTGCTGCTTGGGCAAGATGCTTGCCTGCAGCATAGGCTGCTGCGATGTTGCTAAACGCTATCCCTGCGCGCATAAAAAATCCATTACTATTGTTTTTCGGCATTCTAGCTTAAAAAATAGCTGGCGCTAAGTGTTAATTATCGATCCTGCACTAGTGTATTTCGTTCGTTATTACCTCACAGCAATGATAAAAACGCTATAAGTGATTGGCTTTGTTAGCTATTAGCATTTTTTTCATGCTGGTAACGTCCTTGATAATCAAAAATACTGTCTAGGTGTTGCCAGCCTTGTTTTTGTTTTTTTAATAAAATTAACTGCGGTGGGCGAAACAGCGCGGCTGCCGCAACCAGTTGGCTAGCTGTTTTAAACGCTGGCATCGGTAAGCCCGGCGCTTTGCTATGTGGCTTGATAAAAGCAGCGTAAAGCGCTTTGCGCTGTGGTTGGCTTTGTAATTTAAACCAGCGATAGAAAGGGTTGCCATCAATATCGTAATAACTGACTTTTAGGTCGCCGTTATCGTCACTCAATAGCATACTTTGGCAACGAAATAGATGGTGGTGTTGCTTATTTAGCACTTCGCGTAATCGTTTATCAGGGTCAACTAACACCGATTGGCAGCTGTGGCAGCTGCGCGCAGCGATATCATTTTCAGCACCGCAATCAGGACAGCTGCGGCTACGAAAGCGAAAGTCGCACTGACTTTGCTGGTCTGCTTGAAGGCCCTGACAACGTCGACCGTAATGCTCAACAATATCGCCATCACGGTCTGTTAATCCCCAAAAAATATTGGCAAAGCCACAGAGTGGGCAAGGAACTTGAACGGGGACAGCTTTACTATTAGGTTTAGCATCGCCAATTTCTGGAAAATATAAATCATAGCCATTCGCTGCATAATCAATTATCAGGCAGTCGGCTTTATCTGGGGCTAAGCGCAAGCCTCGTCCAATCATTTGTTGGAATAAACTCACGGAAGCCGTTGGCCTTAAAATAGCAATAAGATCAACATGCGGCGCATCAAAGCCGGTGGTTAATACGGATACATTGACTAAAAATTTGATTTTTTGTGCTTTAAAGCGAGTTATCAGCTGGTCACGTTCATGATCAGCGGTTTTTGCTGTGAGCAGTGCGGCCTGCTCTGAGTTGATAAGTTGCATTACCTCTTCAGCATGCTTAACCGTCGCAGCAAAAATGATGACGCCTTTGCGATGTTGCGCAAGCTCAATCAGTTGCTGCACAATTAGGCGGGTTGCGCGCCCCATTTTTCCCAGCAGGCTATCAACTTCAGCTGGAACATAGTCACCCTGCGCAGTGGGGAGTAGCTGACTAAAATCATATTGTGCGGTTAAGCCATCGTACAGCCTTGGTGTTGTAAGGTAGCCTTGCTTAATAAGTGGGCGAAGTGGCAACTCAAAGATACAGTGCTCAAAAATGGGATCCTGTGTATTACCGATACGGCCATGATAATGCTGACGGTAAATCCAGCCGCTACCTAGTCGATAAGGGGTTGCTGTCAGGCCAAGTATTTTAATGTGAGGATTATATTGGCGTAAGTGGTGGAATAATATTTGGTATTGGCTGTCAGCAGCCGCGCTTACTCTATGGCATTCGTCGATGATCAGCAGTGAAAATGCTTCTGCAAAGGCGCCGAGATTTTTTGCTGCAGATTGCACACTGGCTACAACAGTTTTTGCGCTTGACTGCTTTTTATGTAAGCCTGCGGCAAAAATACTTGGGCTGTCGGTAAACAATGCCACTTTCTCGGCATTTTGGGCGACAAGTTCTTTAACATGGGTTAGCACTAACACGCGGCCACGAGCCTGGCGGGCAAGTTCTGCAATTACAAGGCTTTTCCCAGCGCCAGTAGGCAATACCAATACGGCTGTTGCCGTATGCTGTTTAAAAAATTCAATAGTAGCGTTTACGGCTTGTTGTTGATAATCTCGTAAGTGCATAAATCGCGGCAGTGGTAAAAAACCGTTAAAGCCTAACACAAAAAGGCCTTGGCGTTAATCGACTACGAATTATTGCGGGTAAGAAGTGTGATGAAAGCAAATACAGCCTTTGAGCTTACTTTACAAGATAACACCTTATGGGTAAAAGCCGATGGGGTCTGGACCTTGGCGACGGCAAAAGCTTACGTAAAGGCATTTAGGAATACCGTGCAACCTGTTATTGGCCAGCCTTGGGCCTTAGTGTTGGATATTAGTTCTTGGCAGGTGAGTCCTGCAGAGGTGTTTTCGTTGCTGGTGGATAACACCAATTGGTGCTACGAAAATAATTTACAACATGTAGAAACAATTTGCGCTGAGAATACCTTAGTGATGTGGCAGTTTGCCAAGGCTACGCTGGTTGAGAAACCAGCGTATCTGGTAAGTAAACTTGCTGCAGATAGCGGCAGTGCAAAATGGGCACTCTATCAAGCAGGGTTTATAAAAACAGCTTAACCGCGTGGTAAAGCGATTTTTTTATCTTCTGTTTGACGGAATAACACTAACGTTTTGCCGATAATTTGCACTTTTTCTGCTTTGGTTTCACGAATAATCGCGTCCATCACCAGCATTTTCTGCTCACGGTCTTCACCAGGAACTTTGATTTTTATTAATTCATGATGATTAAGCGCATTTTCAATTTCTGCCACTACGCCTTCAGTAAGGCCGTTGCCACCGAGTAAAATGACAGGTTTTAAATCATGCGCTTTACTTTTTAAGAATTGTTTTTGTTTATTGGTTAAACTCATAAGGTTAAAATATCCGATAAAAGCTTGAATTATGCCTATTGTAGCGCCATCTAAGGCATAAGACTATTTAAGAGTAGTATCATGACAAAGAAAAAACGCTCCGCCAGCTCAACTCGTTGGTTAAAAGAGCATTTTGATGATCACTTTGTGCAAAAAGCGCAAAAGCTTGGTCTAAGATC
>CAZNXI010000177.1:0-6014 GCA_964577005.1 uncultured Rheinheimera sp. | reverse complement strand
AAGAAAAACAATAATTTAATGTTTATCTGATCTATATCAGCCCCGAATGATCTCGGGGCTTTTTTTTAGGTTATGCTTATGGCTCTTTTTGATTAAACGGATGGCGTTTACTATGCGTGAACTTTATATTGCCAATAAGAATTATTCTTCATGGTCACTGCGGCCTTGGTTACTGATGAAGCAACTGGATATTGCATTTACCGAACAGCTAGTGCCTTTTGCCGACCAGGATAGTTTTAGTCGTTTTCGCAGCTTTTCGCCAAGTGGCAAGGTGCCATGTATGGTGCAGCATAATACGGTGATCTGGGACTCATTAGCCATTGCTGAATATTTGTACGAACATTATCCGAGTGTCTGGCCAGCAGATAGACGAGTAAGAGCATGGGCGCGTTGTGCTAGTGCCGAAATACATTCCAATTTTAATGCCTTACGTTCTATTTGTAGTATGAACTGTGGCTTACGCATTCAATTGCATGAACGATCAGCGCCACTTTTACGTGATTTACATCGGTTAGACGAGTTGCTGACTGAGGGCTTGGAAAAATTTGGCGGGCCATTTTTGGCGGGTGACCAATTTACGGCAGTCGATGCGTTTTATGCACCTGTTGCTTTTCGCCTGCAAAGCTATGGTATTGAGCTTTCGGAAAGCGTGATGACCTATTTCAACACCTTGTTATCGCTGCCTGCGATGCAAGATTGGTATCAACAAGCCTTGGCTGAGCCTTGGCTTGATGCTGCGCATGACGAGCAAATCAGCTTATATGGCGTGGTGACCGCTGATTTTCGTCATGCACTACAGACGGTTTAATCAACGCCGATAAAGCCACCGGTTTGATGCGCCCATAACTGAGCATAGATGCCACCGGCTGCCACTAACTCGGAGTGGGTACCTTGTTCAACCACACAGCCTTTATCAAGTACGATCAGTCTATCCATTTGCGCTATCGTCGAAAGTCGATGCGCAATGGCAATCACCGTTTTATTTTGCATCAGCGTATTTAAACTGGCTTGAATAGCGGCTTCTACTTCTGAGTCTAGCGCAGAAGTCGCTTCATCTAAAATCAAGATAGGGGCGTTTTTCAATAACACTCTGGCGATCGCGATCCGCTGACGCTGCCCACCAGAGAGTTTTACGCCGCGCTCGCCTACTTGCGCATCTAGGCCTTTGTTGCCTTTTAGATCGGTTAAATCTTCAATAAACAGACTAGCTTCTGCTTGTTCAGCTGCGGTCAGTAATTCTTGTTCACTGGCGTCAGGCCGACCATAACTGATATTTTCCCGCACAGAGCGATGCAGTAAAGAGGTATCTTGAGTCACCATAGCAATGTGTTTTCGCAGACTTTCCTGTGTCACTTTGCTGATATCTTGACCATCAATTAAGATCTGGCCTGATTCCACATCATAGAAGCGTAATAACAAATTGACTAAGGTCGATTTGCCGGCGCCGGAGCGTCCTACTAAGCCAATTTTTTCACCCGGTTTAATGTTCAAGCAAAGTGCTGAGAGAACTGCGGGTTTTTCGGTTGTGCGGTGGTCTTTGCCATAGTTAAAACCAACGTTGACAAATTCAATGGCGCCTGCTGAGACGTTCAGATCACTGGCATTGGGGATATCCAGTACCTTGGCAGGTTGCGACAAGGTTGCTATACCATCGGCAACGGTGCCAATATTTTCAAATAAATTACTGACTTCCCACATTATCCATTGTGCCATGCCATTTAAGCGCAGGGCTAAACTCACTGCAATCGCAATAGCACCGACCGTGATAGCACTTCCCGCCCATAAGTAGAGTGATAATGCAGCTACTGCAAACACCAACAGATAATTCAGCGTTTGAACCGAGACACTAAGGCCTGTGGCGAGACGCATTTGCTGATACACCGGTTTTAAAAACACTTCCATGCTATCACGTGCATAGGCTTCTTCGCGTTGTGTATAAGAAAACAACTTAATGGTATTGATATTGGTGTAGCTATCAACGATGCGGCCTGTCATTTCAGAGCGCGCATCGGCTTGGGCCGTAGCCACCCGTTTAAGACGGGGGACAAAGTAGACTTGTAAGGCGATATAAAACACCAGCCAAACCAGCATAGGGATAATAAGCCGTAAGTCGGCATCTGCCACAAAATATAGCATGGCTGAAAAATAAACAAACACATAGACCAGTACATCAAGCAGTTTCATGACCGTTTCCCGCACGGCCAAAGAGGTTTGCATGACTTTAGTGGCAATGCGACCGGCGAAGTCGTTTTGATAAAAACTGACGCTCTGGCGTAACAAGTAACGATGCGCTTGCCAGCGAATAGCCATAGGATAGTTACCTAATAAGGTTTGGTGTACCAAGGCAGAGTGAAATAACGTTAGCAAGGGCAGTAAAACTAAGGTCACTAAAGCCATCCAAATCAAGGTGGCGCGTTCTTCACTGAAAAAACTCTCAGGATTTTTTTGCACTAACCAATCAACTAGCTGCCCCATAAAACTGAATAAAGATACTTCTAAGATGGCCAGCAGCGCAGAGCTAAGCGACATAACCAGCAAAGGCCATTCCATGCCTTTGGTATAATGCCGACAAAATGCCAGTAACCCTGTTGGCGGTTGAGTGGGTTCATCGTTAGGAAAGGGGCGGGTTAAACGTTCAAAAAATCCAAACATGTAAAAACATCCGTAGAATAGTACGCAGCAAAGTGGTGCGAGATTGACTATTGTAACGTAGATACGTCGGTATGTGCTCTTGAGTTTTATTTACTTTGCCCCAACTTAGCGTTTTGCTGTAGTCCTTTTATCGAGACATTAAATGAGTATTAAACTAATCACCTCAACATTGCTACCTACGCCTTTTGCTGAATTTCGTTTACATGGTTTTGAAGCGGCTAATGGCAAAGAGCACGTTGCTCTCACTTTAGGCGACATCAGTACCGATGAGCCGGTGTTAGCTCGCGTACATTCCGAGTGCTTAACGGGTGATGCGTTGTTTAGCTTACGCTGTGATTGTGGCCCACAGCTGGAAGCTGCAATGAAAAAAATTGCTGATACTGGCAGAGGGGTTATTTTGTATTTACGCCAGGAAGGGCGTGGTATTGGTTTAATCAATAAGATCCGCGCCTATGCTGAGCAAGACAAAGGGTTAGATACGGTGGAAGCCAATGAAATTTTGGGCTTTTTACCGGATCAGCGTGAATATGATGTTGCTGCTGAGATGTTTCGCCAACTGGGTGTTAAGCAAATTCGTTTACTCACTAACAACCCACGTAAACTGAAAGCATTGCAAGATGTGGGGGTGAATGTGTTAGAACGTGTACAGCATCGGGTGAAAACGACTGCTCATAGTCATCGTTATTTGGCGACTAAAGCTACTAAAATGGGCCATATGGAATAACACTATACCTGTCGCAGTTAGCACCTTGCTGTTGATTGAGTAAGAATTTTTAGTGAGATAGCGCTTAATGGCGTTCAGGGGTTGGTGGTATACTATCCCCCATTAACTTATACGGGCTGGAAGTATGATCCCAAAGCTTAATCCGGAATTGGCATTAGATGCCAGCGTTGTTGCTTTTAGTAAAGCCCTCGTCAATGCTGGCTTTACGGGTGACATTGAAACCACTTATGCGAGCCGTATAGCGGTTGCCACCGATAACAGCATTTATCAAACGCTGCCACAAGCGGTACTCTTACCGCGCAGTACTGATGATCTGGTTATTCTGACCTCTTTGGCGCAAACATCCCGTTTTAGTCATTTAAAATTTAGCCCACGAGGCGGTGGGACCGGCACCAATGGCCAATCGCTCACTGAACATATCGTGGTCGACTTATCCCGCCATATGCGGCAAATTTTAGAGTTAAATATCCAAGAGCGCTGGGTGCGAGTGCAAGCTGGCGTGATTAAAGATCAGCTAAATGCTTTTTTGAAACCTTATGGCTTTTTCTTTGCGCCTGACTTGTCGACATCAAACCGTGCAACCATTGGCGGGATGATTAATACCGATGCATCGGGTCAAGGCTCGTTAGTTTATGGTAAAACCAGTGACCATGTTTTAGCGTTAAAAACGGTTTTAATTGACGGCAATGTCCTGCACACGCATAAAATGCCGACCTATGAAGCTGAACAGCGTGCAGAGCAACCCAATAGTATTGGCCGCATCTATCAGCAGGTACTGAGCAGCTGTCGTGACCAACGTACTGAAATCTTGGCGAAGTTTCCTCGTTTAAATCGTTTTCTGACGGGGTACGATCTGGAACATGTCTTTAATGACGATCTGTCTGAATTTGATCTTTCCAGAATTATCACCGGCTCAGAAGGCTCTCTTGGCTTCGTTGCCGAGGCAAAGCTGAATATTACGCCGATCGCTAAATTTAAATGCCTCCTTAACATTAAATATGACAGCTTTGAAAGTGCGCTGCGGCATTCCCCCTTCTTGGTCGCTGCCGAGGCGACGTCAGTAGAGACGGTCGATAGCAAAGTGCTGAATCTGGCGCGTAACGATATTATTTGGCATCAGGTAAAAGAACTGATTAGCGATATCCCTGGCAAAGACATGCAGGGGCTAAATATGGTGGAATATAATAGTGAAAATCAGGCGGATATAGAAACTAAAGTTGCGCTTTTAATGCGTAAATTAGATGACGCTATTGCCCAACAGCAACAGGGGATTATTGGCTATCAGTTAACTTATGATACCACTGCTATTAATCATATTTATGCGATGCGCAAAAAAGCAGTGGGTCTTTTGGGCAATACCCAAGGCAGAGAAAAACCCATTGCTTTCGCTGAAGATACCGCTGTACCACCTGAGCATTTGGCCGATTTTATTTTAGAGTTTCGTGCTTTATTAGATAGCCATAACTTACATTACGGTATGTTTGGTCATGTTGATGCCGGCGTGTTACATGTTAGGCCCGCTTTGGATTTATGTGATCCGGAGCAAGAAAAGTTACTGCGAACTATCTCGGATCAGGTGGTGGCGTTAACCGCGAAATATGGTGGTTTAATGTGGGGTGAACATGGTAAAGGATACCGTAGCGAATATGGCCCCGCATTTTTTGGTGAAGCGCTTTTTACAGAATTACGAAAGATAAAAGCAGCTTTTGATCCACGGAATCGAGTTAACCCTGGCAAAATTTGTACGCCTTTACAAAGCGCAGAGCAATTAGTCAGTGTCGATGGTGCCAAACGCGCTTGGTTTGATAAACAAATTCCCGTTGCGGTGAAAGACAGTTTTGATAGCAGTTTAAACTGTAATGGTAACGGCTTGTGTTTTAACTACGAAGAAAGTTCGCCCATGTGTCCTTCCAGCAAGATCACCAAAGATCGGCGGCATAGCCCGAAAGGGCGAGCGGGCTTGATGCGGGAATGGTTACGACTTAATCAACAACAAGGCATTGATATCTTAGCAGCCGAACAGCAGTTATTGGCTGAGGGGCAAGGGATTACGGCGCTTTGGCAAAAGCTAAAAAATAGTTGGGCGAAAAAGCAAGGTGAGCCAGATTTTTCTCATGAAGTTAAAGAAGCAATGGATGGCTGCCTTGCCTGTAAAGCCTGTGCTGGGCAATGTCCGATCAAAGTGGATGTACCCTCATTTCGGGCACGTTTTCTGCAGCTATACCATAGTCGGTATCTTCGCCCTGCTAAAGATTATGTGGTTGGCAATATTGAGCGTACTGCACCGTTATTGGCTAAGGCGCCAAGGTTTGTCAATTTCTTTCTAAAACAGCCTCTAGTGCAGCAGGGACTGTCGCGAAGCATTGGTTATGTTGATACACCTTTGCTATCAGTCCCCACATTAGCAGAGCGGCTAGGTGACAAATATGCCTTTGATTTGGTTGCGTTGTCAAAGCTGAGTGCTGAGCAACGTGCGAAAACCGTGCTGTTGGTGCAGGATCCTTTTACCAGTTTTTATGAAGCCGATTTAGTTGCGGATACCTTAGCTTTAATGGAAAAACTGGGTTTCACCCCTTTTTTGCTACCCTTTATGCCAAATGGTAAACCGCAGCATGTGAAAGGCTTTTTACGTGAGTTT
>CAZNXI010000176.1:0-6030 GCA_964577005.1 uncultured Rheinheimera sp. | reverse complement strand
CAGCGTATAAAGCACAGTTTGGTATAAACACAGCAAATGATAGTTAAAACGGCTTAGGCGATCTCACGTCTGCAAGCAAACACTATGTTTGGCGAGATATTCTCACACAGCATCCAAATAGAGTAAGGGATAACATGAAGAAATATTTGATTATCGGCTCGTTGCTTACAATTTTCGTTATACTCTCTATCAAGTACGCGGTTACAAACCGCGTGATAGAGCACAGCCTAAAATACGGAAACGTGCGCGAATATGTACATCAAATGGTTTTTGTTAATGGGGTTAGGACCAGGACTTTTAGCTGGGAAATGCTGCCAATCCCCATTTATCTTGACCTGCACAGCGCTGATATCAGAAGCAAGATCGAAAATACCATGCGCACCATTGAGCATAATATTGGTGTTCCGCTATTTTTAGAAACCAATGACTTCCGGCAGGCGAAAATATTTTTAGTAACGTCTCCGACTGGTCAAGAAAGACTACCAGAGTTTCTGACTCGACTCATCAACGAATTGCTTGGCCCGGCTATGCTTGAGCTTTTCCAAATTAAAGCGCCAGTATTGTTTGATCATAAGGCTTACCCGCAAGCGCCCAGGCATCCTTGCTTTACAAAAGAGTTCTTTTCCGATCCTTCTACGCAATATGACGGCGACGATAGAAAACCAACAGAAATGTTAATCTTTATTGGCGGGGTTGCTGAAATTGAAAACGATATCCTTAACGAGTGTTTAATTGAAGAGCTATTACATGCTGCTTTTTTCTTGCGTGATGCAGATCTGACTCATGGCCAGCATTCAATCTTTAATCAAACTTCTCACGCAGATAGAGCACGAGTACCTACTCCGTTTGATTTATGCCTAATTTCAGAACTCCTTAATGGCACCTTTAACGCGAAGGAACATTATAAAATGGCGAACTCAATTTATTTCAAACTAAAAGACAGGGAATGCCCTGTTTGGCGCGAGGAGACTCAATAATACGAAGGAACTTATTTACCAGCGTTGTATTTGAGAACGAAATCCTAAAAAAGAGAATAAACAGGCATTTATATGTGGCATAACAGCTTTTCTGATTTTGCTGTTTTTTTCATATTGGCAAAGCTGATTTGGTTGGTAGTCAGTCACACGCTGTTTAGAAAGTTTAGGTGATAAATTTCATTCACTACTCCATCTGCTCTGGCAGCTTTAACTTTTCAAATAAAATTCCGGCTAAAGTGCGGTTATTGACATTCAGCTTTCGCAAAATGGCGGAAACATGCTGTTTAATAGTGGTTTCCTGCACGTTCATCTCATAAGCAATTTGTTTATTCAGCAGGCCGTCGGCAATCATTTTTAATACCCGAAACTGCTGTGGGGTGAGCTGCTCTAGCCGCTGTGCAAAATCGTTATCAATAAGTACCCTGGCGTTTTTTACATCATCAGCCATATCTGGCGGTAGCCAGGTATCGCCATTGCTTACCGCATTGATGGCTTCAGACAGTAATTCTAAGGGGGCGGATTTTGGGATATAAGCCGCTGCGCCAAGCGCCAGCGCTTGTTTGATAATCACCGGATCTTCTTCAGCAGAGACCATCACCACCGGCACATCGGGATACTCGGTGCGCAATGCTGTTAGGCCGGTAAAGCCATCCGAGCCCGGCATTTTTAAATCAAGAAAAATAAAGTGCGTATCAGGGTGCTGGCGTAACAGCGGCCAGATCTGCGCCATGGTTTGTGCCTGTAACAGCGTGGCATCGCTACCTAAGATAGCGGCACAGGCCTGCGCTAAGGCCACGCGGAATAATGGATGATCATCGGCAATAATAGCTATCATAACAAGACTTCTAAGCAGTTTTGCCCATAATGAACCGGGGCTAAGGCCCCGGCAAGGTTTTTATGATTTAGAAACGATATCCCACGGTTAAGCTAACGGTTCGTGGCGCACCATAGTAACCAATAAGGGTATTGTCACCGCCTAAGCCTGGGATAAACTGCCCAGGATTAGCTGGGTCCGGCGCAATAAAGGCATAGTTACCGATCAGATATTGCTTGTCGGTCAGGTTTTTCGCATGCAAACCCGCACTCCAATGGCCATCTAAGCTAAGCCAACTCACACCTAGGTTAAGTAGGCCATAGCCATCTTGGGTCAACAAGTTATCTAGCTCGACTAAATCATACTTACTACGATACGCATAATTACCGGTGATAATCACATCACCAAAACGGGTCCGAGTATCATAGTTAAAACCTACTGTTGCTGTAGTTTTTGGCGTATTGGTAATACTAAAGCGATCGGATATATCTAACTGGCCTGCTACCGGATCAAAGGTGATGGCTTCTTTAAATTTCGCGTCAATTAAACCGACATTGGCATAGATATTCAAGTTACGGTTTGCCAACCACACTACTTCTAACTCCGCGCCCGTCGCCTCAGAACGGCCCACGTTACCTAGTCGTTGGTTTAGCGCAGTCGCATCATTTGGATCGGGAATAACGGAAATGTATTGGCGATCTTCATGATCCAACTGGAATAACGTGGCATTAATTCGCAATGTGTTAGACCAATCACTCTTCATCCCTATTTCAAATGAGTTTACGGTTTCAGGATCTGCTGCGGGTTCAGCGACGGTTGCTCTGGGGTTAAAAGTCCCAGATTTAAAGCCTTGGCTAAAACTGGCAAAGAACATCAAATCACTGTTGGGTTTATATTCCACCCCAAGTTTTGGAGTTAACTTGCTCCAGCTTGCTTTATCATCAAGCACCACTGGTGTTGTTAATCCATCAGGCCGCACATAACCGGGGATCCAACCTGACTCAGGATAAACAATATTAAAAATTAACCCATTACGAACGATAGCGTCTTTTTCATCTCGAGTGTAACGTAGGCCTGCCGTAACGGACCACTGCTCATTTAACTGATAACTGCCTTGTGAGAAAGCAGCCAAACTATCGCCATTACTGCAGCCGCCGACTTCCCGCGTTAATCCGGGCGCGCCCAGCGACTGCCCCAGCACACCTAAGATGGCATCAAACACTCCGCATGAATCGGCTTTGTAGTAATAAACACCTGAAACCAGCTTAAATCCCTCAGTTTGATAGTTTAATTGTAATTCTTGGGTAAAGCTTTTGTCGTCATAGATTGCCGGTACATCAAAAATCGGCAGTGAGGTATTATCAAAATCGATATTGGTAGGCGAATAACTTTTACGCTGCGAGGTAATCGATTTCAGCGTGTAGTGCTCATTTATATCCCATGCAGCGGTTAAACTCACGCCTTCAGTTTCCACTTTATTGTTGGTGGGCAAGCTAGTGTAAGAGTCATAAACACTATCAGGTACAGGCGCATCGGTTAGCAAACTGGGTAATAAACGAAAACCCCCTTTGGCATTAGACTTATCATCGGTTTTATCATAATTCAGCCGGAAAAACAGATTATCTTGTGGTCTGTACTCCAGCGTTAAACGGAACGCTTGTAAGTCTTTATTGTAGTTTTCACGATCTTGGTTAGCTAAGGCTGAAGTAATAAATTCGCCATAACCATCACGTTGCAAATTGGCATAACCAACACCTAAATACAGGGTGTTATCAATTAACGGTACTTGCCCTGTTAGTTTAACATCGCGCTGGTTATAGCTGCCAACCGTGCCGCTCATGGCAAATTCGGTATCGCCACTCATTTCTTTGGTCACATATTTCAAGGCGCCGCCTATGGTGTTTTTTCCATAGAGAGTCCCTTGCGGCCCGCGTAACACTTCAATCCGTTCCACGTTTAAAATATCCAGCACGGCACCCTGCGGTCTAGCAACATACACATCGTCAATATAAATGCCTACGCCAGGTTCATAACCCCACAGCGGATCTTCCTGCCCCACACCGCGAATAAAAGCGGTAAGCGTCGAGTTAGTGCCACGGCTGGCTTGTAAAGTGGTATTTGGAGAGAACTGCTGAATCTCTACCACAGAGGTTAAGCCTCTTTCCGCAATCGCATCAGCGCCGATCGAAGTTACGGCTACAGGCACTTCTTGTAAGCTCTCGACGGTACGTCGGGCTGTGACTTCAATACGTTCTAATTTTAATTCATCGTCATTCGTCGCTTGCGCTAAGGCAGGCAGAGTTAAAACGCTACTGATGGCCAGTGCTACTAAGCTGGGTTTTAAAGCTGCAGAGCAAATACCAGGGCGTTGTAGGTTGTTATTATTCTTGGCCATAAGGCTCTCCTGTTGATAAGTGACTGTCTGATTCTTGTCTTATTGTGTCTGCTGTTCATTTAGCAGTTGTTAATAGAGTAGCCCCTATTGCGGAAATATTAATCTGTACCTTAGTACTATGGTGAGGAGGCCAAGACTGTATCAGACTAGAAAAAAACTAGAACAAGGATTATCCAATGTTAGGTTCAGTAGGCATTTTAGGTTTGTTTGGACTATTGCTCGGTCTTGGCTTACTTATCGTACTCACCATGCGCGGTTTTAATCTGTTTATCAGCGCGCCGCTATGCGCGTTGTTGGTTGCCATCACCAACGGCATTCCGTTTTGGCAACTAAGCGATAAGCTCGATTTTGTGCATGGGTATATGTCGGGTTTTGCCGGGTTTGTCGCCGCCTGGTTTTTAATGTTCTTGTTAGGATCTTTATTTGGTAAATTAATGGAACATACCGGTGCTGCTGATGCGGTTGCCCTTGCCATCGTGGGAAAACTAGGGCACACCCGCGCAGTATTAGCAATTGTGCTTGCCTGTGCGGTATTAACCTACGGCGGCGTCAGTTTATTTGTAGTGGCTTTTTCTGCTTACCCCATGGCAGTCAGTTTGTTTAAAGGTGCCAATCTACCGCGACGCTTCATTCCGGCCACCCTTGCTTTGGGTTCAGTTACCTTTACCATGACGTCGGCCGGCTCCCCCGAAATTCAAAACTGGATCCCGATCCCTTATCTTGGCACCACACCTTACGCAGGCTGGGAAGTGAGTTTGATTGTCGCTATATTTATGGCAATTGGCGGCTATCTGGCGCTGATGTGGATGATTAAAAACGCGGTACAAAAAGGCGAGCATTTTATCAGTCGGCAAAGCGATCCGACGTTAAGCGATAAGCCGTTACCGCACTGGAGTACTGGTCTTATCCCCCTGCTGGTCGTATTAAGTGTCTCTTTTGTATTACACGACAGCTTACAACAAGCCGCGCTGATTATTGCCCTGGCTGGAGGTGTAGTGAGCTTGTATCTGCTCAATTATCGATTTTTGCAAAATCCCGCTGCAGCGACGAATGAAGGCGTGCTCGGTGCCTTACTGGCAATTGGTAATACCGCGGCAGTGGTTGGCTTTGGCGGCGTAGCTAAACTCACCCCCGCCTTTAATCAAGTTGTCGATTATATGACGCATCTGCCAGGCCCAGAACTACTGGGGGCAGCGGTTGCGGTAAGTGCTATCGCCGGGTTAACGGGTTCAGCCTCTGGTGGTCAAGCTATCGCGTTACCTGAAATTGCCCCTACTTATCTGGATCGCGGTGTGGATGCGGAGCATTTACATCGCGTTGTCGCGATTTCATCGGGTGCATTAGATTCACTACCGCATAACGGCTATGTGGTAACGACGATCCGTGCTATCTGTGGTGAAACTCACCAAAACGCTTATTGGCCAGTTGCCGTGGTGAGTGTATTAATGCCTTTACTCGGCGTCATACTGGCAATAGCACTTTTTCAATGGTTTTAACTAGCTTATTCACGATGACAACCCTAAGGACGCTTCTTATGCTAAGAGTATTGATTCTTAACTGCTGTATACTGCTGATCTCTTTACCACTGCACGCCAGCAGCTTGCTAGTAACAAAGCAAGCGTTTGAAATTGCCGAGTTTCACACACAAAATGGCGCTGTTATCCGCCCCGTCCGCGTTGGCTGGGAAGCCTATGGCAGCTTAAATGCCGATAAATCGAATGTTATTTTAATTACCCACTTTTTTTCTGGTACCTCGCATGCTGCAGGTAAATATCAGCCAGATGATGCAACAGCAGGCTATTGGGATGCCATTATTGGCCCTGGCAAAGCCATTGATACCAATA
>CAZNXI010000175.1:0-6078 GCA_964577005.1 uncultured Rheinheimera sp. | reverse complement strand
AAGAGCATTTTGATGATCACTTTGTGCAAAAAGCGCAAAAGCTTGGTCTAAGATCTCGTGCCTCCTTTAAGTTGGAAGAAATTCAACAACAAGATAAGTTACTGAAGCCAGGTATGAATGTGGTGGATCTTGGCTCCGCACCGGGCAGTTGGTCACAATATGTTGCGGGGGTGGTTGGGCTAGAAGGTACTGTGGTGGCGTGTGATATTCTGCCTATGGACCCGTTAGCGGGGGTGGCCTTCTTACAAGGTGACTTTCGAGAAGATGCTGTTTTAGCCGCGTTATTGAGCCGAATCGGTGGTAAGAACGTAGATGTGGTATTATCGGATATGGCACCTAATATGAGCGGTAACGATACAACCGATCAAGCGCGTTCAATGTATTTGGTTGAGCTTGCCCTGGAAATGTGCCATAAAGTTTTGAAGCAAAATGGCAGTTTTGTGGTCAAAGTTTTTCAGGGCGATGGCTTTGAACAGTATCTAAAAGAAATACGAGCAGCTTTTAATACCGTAAAAATTCGCAAGCCAGATTCGTCGCGCGCCCGTTCGCGTGAGACATATATCGTGGCTACCGGCTTCAAATTTTAGTACAGTAAGCCGTAATTAATGATTTCTAGAGTAAAGATGAGGTTATCACCTTGAGCGACATGGCAAAAAATCTGATAGTCTGGTTAGTCATCGCTGTAGTACTGATGTCAGTATTTAACAGTTTTGGTCCCAGTGAAAACACCGATCGCCAGACCAGCTACACCCAGTTTGTAAAAGAAGTAAACCAGGGGCTGATCCGCGAAGTTAAGATTGAGCGCAGCGGCGTTATCACCGGCGTGAAACGCAGTGGTGAACGTTTTGAAACCGTGTTGCCGGTAAATGATCCTAAATTAATGGATGATTTAATTAGCAACGACGTCCGTGTGCTGGGTGCTAAACCGGAAGAAAGCAGCTGGCTTGCCACTATTTTCATTTCATGGTTCCCAATGCTATTGCTGATCGGCGTGTGGATTTTCTTTATGCGCCAGATGCAAGGCGGTGGCGGCAAAGGTGCCATGTCTTTTGGTAAAAGCAAAGCTCGCTTGATGGGTGAAGATCAAATCAAGACCACTTTTGCAGATGTTGCTGGTTGTGACGAAGCTAAAGAGGAAGTGTCAGAGCTGGTTGATTACTTAAAAGAACCTTCGCGCTTTCAAAAATTGGGCGGTAAAATCCCTAAAGGTATCCTGATGGTTGGCCCACCGGGTACGGGTAAAACCTTATTAGCAAAAGCTATTGCGGGTGAAGCTAAGGTGCCTTTCTTCACGATATCGGGTTCAGATTTCGTTGAAATGTTTGTCGGTGTTGGTGCTTCTCGAGTACGTGATATGTTCGAGCAGGCGAAAAAAGCAGCCCCTTGCATTATTTTTATCGACGAGATTGATGCGGTAGGTCGGCAGCGTGGTGCCGGTTTAGGTGGCGGTCATGATGAGCGTGAACAAACCCTAAACCAAATGTTGGTTGAGATGGATGGTTTTGATGGCAATGAAGGCATCATTATTATCGCCGCGACCAACCGCCCAGATGTATTAGATGCCGCTTTGTTGCGTCCAGGCCGCTTTGACCGTCAGGTCGTGGTAGGTTTACCAGACGTACGCGGTCGCGAGCAAATTTTAAAAGTACATATGCGCAAAGTGCCTATGGCAGATGACGTGAAAGCCAGTGTTATCGCGCGCGGTACTCCAGGCTTTTCAGGTGCTGATTTAGCAAACTTGGTGAATGAAGCCGCGTTGTTTGCTGCTCGTGGTAATCGCCGCGTTGTCAGTATGGAAGAGTTTGAACGTGCTAAAGACAAAATTATGATGGGTGCAGAACGTCGCTCTATGGTGATGACTGACGCCGAGAAAGAAATGACGGCCTATCACGAAGCTGGCCATGCCATTGTTGGTTGCTTAGTGCCAGAGCATGATCCTGTGCACAAGGTGACTATCATTCCACGCGGTCGCGCCTTAGGTGTTACTTTCTTTTTGCCGGAACAAGATGCGATTAGCGTTAGCCGTCGTAAGTTAGAAAGTAAAATTTCGGTCGCTTATGGTGGTCGTTTAGCGGAAGAGATGATTTACGGCACTGAAGCCGTTTCTACGGGTGCTTCACAAGATATTAAATATGCGACCTCTATTGCCCGTAACATGGTTACGCAATGGGGTTTCTCTGACAAATTAGGTCCGCTTCTTTACGCAGAAGAAGAGGGTGAAGTATTTTTAGGTCGTAGCATGGGCAAGCCTAAGAATATGTCAGATGACACTGCTGCAATTATTGATAGTGAAATCAAAGCGATTATCGATCGTAACTATGCCAGAGCGCAGCAAATGCTTAATGACAACATGGACATTTTGCATGCGATGAAAGATGCGTTGATGTTGTATGAGACTATCGATTCACGTCAAATTAAAGAGTTGATGGAGCGTAAGCCTGTCAGCCAGCCTGAAAACTGGGAGCCGCGTGATAAAGGTTCTAAAGGCGATGGCGATGATGTGTCAAAAGCAGATAAAGTTGCGCCAACTGTTGTAGATAAGCCTTCTGAAGGTAATGCAGTTTAATCTTTGCAACAGTTCATTTCGTTAATCAAAACCCCGGCAGGACCGGGGTTTTACTATTTTTGCCGCAATTTTGAGTTAACGCTGCTGTTGTATGTTTTTTTGGTACCAAGCTGGAGCGTTTAAAGAGATTTCTATGCAATTAACCTTACCACGCCAGCGTCACCTTGCGTTAAATCGCCCAGTCGTCATGGGGATCCTGAATGTTACACCTGATTCTTTTTCTGATGGTGGTAAATTTCAAGCACTAGATCACGTGTTATGCACTACAGAGCAAATGCTGTTAGATGGCGCGCGTATTATTGATATTGGCGGTGAGTCTACTCGTCCTGGTGCCGCTGCGGTAAGCTTGGAGGCAGAGTTAGAACGTGTTGTACCCGTTATTGAAGCTATTCGGCAGCGTTTTGACTGTGTGATCTCGATAGATACCAGTAAAGCTGCGGTGATGTCAGCGGCGGTTCAGGCGGGTGCCGATATGATCAATGATGTGCGAGCTTTACAAGAACCTGCAGCATTAACGGTGGCAGCGTCTTTACAGGTTCCAGTTTGCTTGATGCATATGCAGGGTGCGCCACGCACTATGCAGGCCGCACCAGTTTATCAAGATGTGGTGCAAGAGGTGTATCAATTTTTGTTAGCAAGAGCAGAGCAGTGTCAGCAAGCTGGTATTGCCGCTTCTCAGATCGTCCTCGACCCGGGGTTTGGCTTTGGTAAGACCTTGGCTCACAATTATCAATTGCTGGCGGCGTTGTCAAAGTTTGTTGAGAGTGGTTACGGCGTTTTGGCAGGGATGTCCCGAAAATCAATGATTGGTCAATTATTAGATGTGCCTGTAACCGAACGGCTTGCTGGCAGCCTTGCTTGTGCAACGCTGGCGGCTTATGCTGGCGCACAAATTATTCGCGTACATGATGTTAAGGAAACTGTGCAAGCGGTACGTATTGCCGCTGCAGCCCGTTTTGGAGTGGAATAAATGAGTAGAAAATATTTTGGCACAGATGGCGTGCGTGGTCGAGTAGGCGAGTTTCCTATTACTCCCGAATTTGCCATGAAACTTGGCTGGGCCGCAGGGCGGGTATTGTCACAGCGCGGTACTCGTAAAGTATTAATCGGCAAAGACACGCGCATTTCTGGCTATTTATTAGAAACAGCTTTAGAGGCAGGGTTAATCGCTGCGGGTATCGATGTGCGCTTGCTGGGGCCTATGCCTACCCCCGCGGTTGCCTATTTAACCCGAACGTTTCGCGCTGAAGCCGGTATTGTAATTAGCGCATCTCACAATCCGTATTATGACAATGGCATTAAATTCTTCTCAGCCGACGGTACTAAGTTGGCCGATGATATTGAACTTGCCATAGAGCACGAGCTAGAACAGCCGATGATTTGCGAATCTTCGGAAAATTTAGGTAAAGCTGTGCGAATTAATGACGCTGCAGGGCGCTATATCGAATTTTGTAAAAGCCATTTAAATAACAATTTGTCGCTAAGTGGGCTAAAAATTGTAATCGACTGTGCGCATGGTGCTACTTACCATATTGCCCCAGCCGTTTTTAAAGAGTTAGGTGCTAAGGTTATCACTATTGGCTGTGAGCCGGATGGTCTGAATATCAATCATCAGTGCGGGGCTACCCATACCGATTTATTACGGGAAACGGTGTTAGCAGAAGCCGCAGATCTCGGTATAGCCTATGACGGTGATGGTGACCGCGTGATGATGGTCGATCAACATGGTCGTGTACTGGATGGCGATGAAATCGTCTACATTATTGCTCGGGCGGCGAAAGAAGCTGGCACCTTACAAGGTGGTGTTGTGGGCACCTTGATGAGTAATATGGGTTTAGAATTAGCCTTAGCCAAACTAGCGATTCCTTTCGCTCGCAGTGCGGTGGGTGATCGTTATGTGATGGAACTGCTGCGTGAGCATAATTGGCGGATCGGTGGCGAGAATTCTGGCCATGTATTGAATCTAGATTACACCTGTACCGGTGATGGTATTATTGCCTCACTGCAAGTTCTTAATGCCATGCTAACCAGCAATAAAGCGCTGGCTGAGCTGTGTGCGGATATGCGCAAGCTACCGCAGGTTTTGGTGAATGTTAAATTTGCCAAAGGTAGTGCGCCATTGGAAAAACAGAACGTGCAACACAGTATTACTGAAGTAGAACAAGCTTTGGCAGGAAAAGGGCGAGTGCTTATTCGTAAATCTGGAACTGAGCCACTGATTCGCGTGATGGTGGAAGGTGAAGATGAACATGAAGTGCGCGCCTATGCTGAAAAAATTGCTGCAGCAGTAAAAATTGCCAGTTAAGTAAGCTAAAAAATGCGCAACCAACTCAGATTAAACGTGAAAAGCTTGTTCTAACGAACAAGCTTAGTTACTATCAGCATGTCTTAGCAAAGGATATAGCCTAATGTCGCGTAAAGCTCTGATCGCTGCCAACTGGAAGATGAATGGCACTAAGGCCTTAATTGAAGCAGTAAATAACGTATTAGCAGAAATAGACACTGAGGCCGAGTTATTAATTTGTCCTCCAGCAACCTTACTGCCGTTTTTCCCGCCATCAAATAAGGTTGCCTTAGGTGGTCAGGATGTCAGCGCCGCTGTTTCTGGTGCTTATACTGGGCAATTGAGTGCTTCCTTGCTGAAAGAAGCGGGTGCGACTTATAGTCTGATTGGGCATTCTGAGCGCAGACAGTATCAGTTTGAAACCGATGCGTTAATCGCTGAAAAAGTGGTTACAGCTGTTACTGCGGGCTTGACACCGGTGTTATGTGTTGGTGAAACCTTACTAGAGCGCCAACAAGAAAAAACACAACAGGTTATTGCGAAACAATTAGCTGCAGTGTATGCTTCGCACCCCGAATTGCTAGTGAAGTCGGTGATTGCTTATGAACCCATCTGGGCCATAGGCACAGGCGAGTCTGCAACTCCTGAGCAGGCGCAAGAAACACACGCCTTTATTCGGGATGTACTGCAAAGTTACGACAACGTCGCAGCACAGCAAGTAAGAATTTTATATGGCGGTAGTGTAAACGCAGAAAATAGTGCTGCACTGTTTACACAACCAGACATAGATGGTGCTTTGGTTGGCGGTGCCAGCTTAAAGCCTGATGAATTTGCACAGATTTGTCTAAATTATAAGACGAGCGCAAAGGAATAATTATGTACGAAATTTTTGTGGTTTGTTATTTACTGGTTGCGCTGGCACTGATTGGTTTAGTGCTTATCCAAAATGGTAAGGGTGCAAGCATGGGCGCCGCATTCGGTGCAGGCGCTTCAGGTACCGTTTTTGGTTCTAGCGGTACCGGTAACTTCTTAACAAAAAGTACTACTGTATTAGCGGTATTATTCTTTGTATTAAGTATTGTGCTGGGTAATTTGACGGCTAAACAAAGTAAACCTGATGATGGTTCTGACTTTTTCCAAACCGTACCAGCACTGACTGAACAAGCTCCTGCAAAAGAAGATGCGGTTAACGATATCCCAGTAGGAAACTAAGCTTTACACGCCGAGG
>CAZNXI010000174.1:0-6082 GCA_964577005.1 uncultured Rheinheimera sp. | reverse complement strand
GTTATTGATATCTTCTGAGGTACAGGCAAAGTGAATAAACTCAGTAATGGCCTGCAGCTCAGCATTGGCAGCCACTTTTTCTTTTAGTAAATACTCTACTGCTTTTACATCGTGGTTGGTGGTGCGCTCAATATCCTTGACGCGTTGGGCGTCAGCTAGGCTAAAGTCAGTCACAATGCTATCCAAAATCGCATTGGCTTCGGCGGATAGGGCCGGGACTTCCGTAATTTTAGACTCTGCCGCAAGTTGTTGTAACCAACGCACTTCAACGGTAACCCGGTATTTAATTAAACCGAACTCGCTGAAAATTGGGCGTAAGCTGGCAGCTTTGCTACCGTAACGGCCATCTACCGGCGAAATTGCGGTAAGGGCATTAAGTTCCATGATAACTCCTGATTACTGTGCGTGATTAAATATTGGCAAGGGCAGCTTGTGCTGCAGCTAATAATTTCTTTCGTTTAAAAATAAAGTGTAAGCGGCTTCCCCCTGCCTGACGCCATAGCACGGCAGCGCGCACCGCCGCTAACAACAGGGCTCTGACTTTATGTTGTACGCTGCTTTGGCTCAGTAGCTCCGGTTGCCCGTATATTTGGATCCGTGCACCTAAGCTACTAATGCATTCGCTGTAAATATCGGCAAGTTTAGCAATGATGGTGTCGTCGGTTACGCTAAAATGCTGTAACTGACGTTCTAGCTGGCTTAGTTGGTTGCCAAGCTCATTCAGGTTGTTTTTATTTTTATTCAGCCTGCGTTCTAACCCCAGCACACCGACCAAGTAGCGAGTAAGCTCAACATCTTTTTGTGGCTTATCGCCCAATTGTTCAATAATGAGTTCGAAACCTGGCTTTAAATTAGCCAGCTCTCCGCCATAAATATCCAGCGGGGTGGCAGGGGTTAAATTCACGACACTGCCTAAAATAGTCTCTAATTGCGCTTGTTGCGACTCACTACTACGAGCGATACTTTGCACCAGCTTTGCGGCTTGACATAAGGCAGCCAAGGCAATCACTTGAGTCTGTAAAGAAGTTTCCATTTAAATTAGCGCCTCATCAATAATACCGCCACCAAGGCATACTTCATCAAGATAAAATACCGCAGATTGACCCGGTGTTACCGCTTTTTGTGGTTGATCAAAGACCACCATTAAGCGACCCTCTGCTGCAGGGGTCACGCTACAAGCAATATCGGTTTGCCGATAACGGGTTTTGACGGTAAGGCGCATTGGCGCGGTCGGACCTGTGCGATCAACCCAATGCAGTTGCGTGGCGATTAGCCCTTTTGATAACAAGGCCGGGTGATCATGACCTTGTGCCACTAATAAGTGGTTTTTCTCCAGATCTTTAGCCACAACATACCAAGGATCATCACCACCATCACGCAGCCCGCCTACACCCAGGCCTTTACGTTGGCCGAGGGTGTGATACATCAAGCCTTCGTGCCGACCAATAATTTTGCCATCGTCAATGCTAACAATATCGCCCGGTTGTGCCGGTAAATACTGTTGTAAGAAATCTTTAAATTTGCGCTCGCCAATAAAACAGATACCGGTAGAGTCTTTTTTATCATGGGTAACTAACCCTTGTTGCTCAGCAATGGCACGCACTGCTGGTTTTTCCAGCTCACCGACCGGAAACAAGGTTTGCGCGATATGTTGCTCTGCTAGGGTATACAGGAAGTAGCTTTGATCTTTATTGCTGTCTAGGCCGCGCAACATTTGCCAATGGCCGTCCTGGTAGCGGCGGCGCACATAATGGCCGGTCGCAATATAATCGGCGTTTAAGGCTTCGGCGGCGAACTCCAAAAAGGCTTTAAACTTGATTTCTTTGTTGCACATAATATCGGGGTTTGGGGTGCGCCCAGCTTTATACTCAGCTAAAAAGTATTCGAACACATTGTCCCAGTACTCTGCGGCAAAGTTCACTTTGTGCAGTTTTATACCCAGTTTATCGCATACCGCCTGCGCATCAGCCATATCTTCAGCGGCAGCACAATATTCATCATTATCGTCTTCTTCCCAGTTTTTCATAAACAGGCCTTCAACCTGATAGCCCTGTTGGATCAGTAACCAGGCCGAAACGGAAGAATCTACGCCGCCGGACATACCGACGATGACTTTTTTACTGCTGTTATCAGACATGTTGTTGTCAGACATAATACCGCGCTTTAATGAGCCAAAAAGAAAGGCGCGGATTATAACATTAAATTCCGTTTCAAAAAACGGCAGTAGGGGGCAACTTCGCTAAGATAGTCTGGCTAAGGCGGATTTGCGGTAAGAAAACATACCGCTACCAACGTGCTCAAACCCAGAGTAAGGGGTTGATAAGGTCAAGGGGCAGTTTTATCCCTTGTCGATAAGCCATGATCGCATTGGTCACCAATTGGCTGCGCACCGGGATCTGTTGCGCCGCCAGTTCAGCTTCGTCCAACCAGTGTAACGCCAGAATATCACTGTCTTGCGGTTGGTAGTGCGTGGGTAAATGTGTCGGTTCAAATAAGAAATTCACTCTAATATAGGTATGCGCATTACTGGCTTGCAGTTGCGAAATACCCAGCCAAGCATCCGGCTTGAGGATTAATCCGGTTTCTTCGGTGACTTCGCGACACACGGCACTCATCAGATCTTCGTCTTCTTCCATATGTCCTGCTGGTTGATTTAGTACTTTGTGCCCGCCAAGCTTATCGCGTTCTTCAACCAGTAAAAATTTATTATCAAAGACAATGACAGCGGCAACAGTAAGATGGAGGCGGCTTCTGCTCATTAATACATCCTTTTGCGAAGGCACTTGCAGCTGTTGCAAAGCCTAACAGATTAAAATTCGTTATTCGTCAACCTAATGATACGGTTTTCTCCAGGCATTAGATCGCCTAGCTGCCATGGCCCAATTTGGGCGCGTACCAAGCGTAGCGTTGGAAACCCTACTGCCGCGGTCATTCTTCGCACTTGACGATTACGTCCCTCAGTTATGGTCAAACTCAGCCAACTGGTTGGGATGGCCGCGCGATAACGAACAGGTGGCTGACGAGGCCATAGCGCAGGTTCAGTAATACGCTCGGCAACCGCTGGCAGGGTAAGACCATCATTGAGTTGAACGCCTTGCGCCAGTTGGTTTAAAGCCTGATCGCTGATTACACCTTCTACCTGAACCCAATAGGTTTTTGGCGCTTTAAACTTGGGATCACTGATTTTTTGTTGCATACGGCCGCAATTGGTTAATAGCAATAAGCCTTCGCTGTCGCGATCTAAACGGCCTGCAGCATACACCTCTGGAATCGTAATAAAATCAGCCAATGTTGCCCGTGGCGGCTGGCTGTTATCAGTGAATTGGCTAAGCACATCGTAGGGCTTATTAAAAAGCACCAACAATGGAATTTCTACCTTAGTCCTATTGTTTTTTTTCAAAAAAGCCTTATGTTTTTGCCTGGCTTCAGCTTTAGTTATATTCACACTTAATCTCTAAAGTTATTACTTAAACAGAACCGTTGTTGATACTGGGGGCCGTACTGACGTTTAACCGCAAAAGCCTCAGACGCAGCATGCGCCTGTTTTAATCGGTTTGATGCTGATATAATCAAATCGCTTCGTTTGGCTGCGTTTAAAACAATTTCCACACTTGGGTGGCAATGGCTTTGTCATGGCGATCCGGCGATTACAATACAGGAACTAACATGTCGAAAGAAAGTGCAAAAATCATTTACACCATTACTGATGAAGCGCCAGCATTGGCCACTCAGTCTTTACTGCCTGTTATCGAGGCCTTTTCTGCTGCGGCGGGTGTAACCGTTGAAACCCGCGATATTTCTTTATCTGGCCGTATTATTGCCAGCTTTCCAGAATTCTTAACCGCTGAACAACGCATCAATGATGATTTAGCGGAGCTGGGCGAATTAGCAAAACAACCAGATGCCAATATCATTAAGTTACCGAATATCAGCGCGTCAGTACCACAATTAAAAGCGGCGGTAAAAGAGTTACAAGCACAGGGCTATGCCTTACCAGAATACCCAGAAGAGCCAAAAACTGAGCAAGAGCGTGATATTAAAGCACGTTACGACAAAATCAAAGGTTCAGCGGTAAACCCAGTATTGCGTGAAGGTAACTCAGATCGTCGTGCACCAGCCTCAGTAAAGCAATATGCTCGCAAAAACCCACATAGCATGGGCGCTTGGAGCTCAAGCTCAAAGTCTCACGTTGCTCATATGACGGCTGGTGATTTTTATGGCTCTGAGCAATCTGCCACTATGGCGGCAGATGATGTGCTGAACATTAGCTTACACAAAGCCGATGGCGGTGTGCAGGTATTAAAAGAGAAAGTTGCCGTATTAGCCGGTGAAGTGGTGGATGCCACCTTTATGAGTGCTAAAGCGTTATGCGCTTTCTATGCTGAACAAATTGCTGATGCCAAAGCGCAAGGCGTGCTGTTTTCACTGCATTTAAAAGCCACCATGATGAAAGTCTCTGACCCTATTATGTTTGGTCATGCCGTTAAGGTGTTCTATCAAGAGATTTTTGCTAAATACGCTGAGACCTTTGCTCAGCTGGGCGTAGATGTGAACAATGGTTTTGGCGATCTGTATGCCAAGCTGAAAAATCTGCCACAAGCCGAGCAAGATGCCATTATTGCTGATATCAATGCCCTTTATGCTACTAAGCCTGCTATGGCAATGGTTAATTCAGACAAAGGTATCACTAACCTGCACGTACCAAGTGACGTGATTATTGATGCCTCTATGCCGGCAATGATCAGAAGCTCTGGCCAGATGTGGGGCCCAGACGGTCAGTTGCAAGACACTAAGGCGGTGATCCCAGATCGTTGCTATGCAGGTGTGTATCAAGAAACGATTGATTTTTGTCGTAAAAACGGTGCTTTTGATCCCCGTACCATGGGCTCAGTGCCTAACGTCGGCCTGATGGCACAAAAAGCTGAAGAGTACGGCTCACATGATAAAACCTTTGAAATTGCTGCTGATGGCAAAGTGCAGGTAGTAAATAGCAAAGGCGACGTTGTATTTGAACACAATGTAGAACAAGGTGATATCTGGCGTATGTGTCAGGTAAAAGATGCGCCTATTCGTGATTGGGTGAAGCTGGCGGTAAACCGTGCCCGCTTAAGCGCGACTCCGGCAGTATTCTGGTTAGACAGTGACCGTGCTCATGATGCGCAGATTATCAACAAGGTTAAGACGTATTTGCAAGACCATGACACAGCTGGCCTGGATATTCAGATATTGTCGCCAGTAGAAGCAACACGCTTGTCACTGCAGCGCATGCAACAAGGTTTGGATACTATCTCCGTAACCGGCAACGTGCTGCGGGATTATTTAACTGACTTATTCCCAATTCTGGAGCTAGGCACCAGTGCCAAAATGTTGTCAGTGGTGCCGCTGATGAATGGCGGCGGCCTGTTTGAAACCGGTGCCGGTGGCTCGGCGCCAAAACATGTTGAACAATTTATCGAAGAAAACTATCTGCGCTGGGACTCACTGGGTGAGTTCTTGGCCTTAGCGGCGTCATTAGAACATTTAAGCCAGGTAACAGGTAACAGCAAAGCCAAAGTGCTGGCCGATGCGTTGGACAATGCAACTGCTAAGTTTTTGGACAAGGATAAATCACCGCGGCGTAAACTGGGTGAGCTGGACAATCGTGGCAGCCACTTCTATCTGGCGCTGTACTGGGCAGAAGCTCTGGCAGCGCAAACTGTTGATGCCGAGTTGCAGCAGCGTTTTAGCAAACTGGCTGATACCTTGACACAGCAAGAAGCCGCCATAGTGGCTGAGCTTATTAATGCTCAGGGTAAAGCTGTTGATATCGGTGGCTATTTCCGGCCAGATCCGGCGCTGGTATCTGCAGCAATGCGGCCAAGTAAGCTATTTAACAAGGCGTTGGAGAGCGCTTGATATTTAGGGCATTGCAATAAAAACAAAAGCAGGCTTAGGCCTGCTTTTTTGTTTTTGTGTCACACGGAGCGATGTTACTCTGACAGATCACCGGGTAATTTAATATTCACAGCGTGTAAGCCTTTAGGGCCTTCTGACAAGTCGAACTCAACGTCTTGTCCTGCCTTTAGCGTGCGGTAGCCGTCCA
>CAZNXI010000173.1:0-6136 GCA_964577005.1 uncultured Rheinheimera sp. | reverse complement strand
GCATGCACATAGCTGTCTTGCAAACCCGCCAAGCTGGCAAGCTGTTTAAGTTGTTCCATAGACCACCTGCTGTATGGGCTAGACTATTAACTAACCCGCTATTGTTTCGGTTGGAGCTAAACCCAGACAAGCATAAACAGCCTGCAACAAATAGGAAACAGGCTGCATACGTATGCAATTTTTCTGTTTCAGCTCAGCCGGCAGTTTATTTATGACAACGCTGTTTAGTCAGTTTTGGGTTTAAAGCGCTATTCGCACAACGATAGTGCAGTTTGGGCAGTGTTTGCACCCTGTTTGTGCGTGAATTGGGTTATGAATACGTATTCATATTGAGCTTATGCCCGAATAAGTTTAATAAATGAGCATGGCGAAACCGAAGCTGAGAACTTTCAGCAAGGCTTACGGATTTTGCAGTAGCAAAACAACAACAGACCGGGGTAGACAAGGTGATGAATAAATTTAAACTTAGCATGCTGACTTTAGCCATAGCGGCAGCCAGTTCCAGTTCACTGGCATTGGCGCAAGCTGTCGCTGAGACCGAAACGAAAGCGGATGAAGAAGCCGTTGAAGTGATTTCCGTACGTGGCTTTCGTCGCAGCCTACAGGAATCTCAGAACCTAAAAATGTTTAATAGTTCCTTTGTAGAAGCTATTTCTGCAGAAGATATAGGTAAATTACCTGATTCTAGTATTGCCGAGTCTTTAGCTCGTCTTCCCGGTTTAGCGGCTCAGCGTTTAGATGGTCGTGCCAGTCGTATCACCATTCGCGGTTTTGGCGAAAATGAGAGTTCTACGACGTTTAATGGTCGTGAACAAGTTTCCATTAATGATAATCGTGGCGTAGAGTTTGACCTCTATCCGTCAGAAATTATGAGTCAGGTCGTGGTGTATAAAACGCCAGATGCCAAGCTTGAAGCTGAAGGTATTGCCGGTGTTATCGATCTTAGAACGGCCAGCCCATTAGCTCGTGGCGAGAGAGTGCTACAGGTTAATGGACAGTATGAACGTACCGGTTTTGATAAACTGAACCCAGATGGCAATAACGCTGGCGCTCGTGGCACTTTTGCCTATATTGACCAGTTTGCAGATAACACCATAGGTGTGGCGCTGGCCGTAACCACTATGACTTCACCCAACCAAGAAAAACGTTGGAATGCGTGGGGTTATGATGGCGCGCAGCAAGCAGTAGATTGGGGTGCTGGCATTAATGCTAATGGTTTTGAGTTGAGTAATGACTTTGTTATTTTAGGCGGCGCTAAACCTTTTGCTCGTTCTTCAACGCTAGAGCGTGATTCAGTCATGGCAGTTGTAGAGTATGCCCCTAATGACAAATTAAAGTTAGTAGCTGATGCCCTTTATGTAGATTTCTCTGATGAGAAAATCTTACGCGGTATTGAAGTGCCTGGTATTTGGGCTGGCGGTACCACTACCATCAACAAAATTGAAAATGGTATTGTGACAGAGGGGACGATCAGAAATCAGGCCGTTGTGCGTAACGACTATGAAGTGCGTGATGCTGAATTAAAAGCCTTTGGTTTTAATGCTAAATATGAATTAACCGATTATATCAGCTTGGATTTTGATGTCAGTCGGTCCACCGTTAAACGCCAGATTTGGAGTATGGAAAACTACTCTGGTACAGGTCGCGGCGAAGGCGTAGGAGCCTACGACAATATCGATTATGTGCTAAATGCTGATGGTACGGGTGCGACGTTCTCGCCAACACTGAATTATGCTGATTGGAATTTGATTTTACTCGGTGCGCCACTTAACTGGGGCTGTAAAGTCGATGTGCCTTGTGATGCACAAGACGGTTTTATCAATGCACCAGAAATTGATGGTGACTTGACAACTTTACGTCTTGCGGCAACCCAAGCGTTGGAAAACGCTGGGCCGTTCAGCAGCTTAGAATATGGTATATCTCATAAAGATCGCTCTAAAACCAAACGCTCAGAAGGCTATTACTTAACGCTGAAATCTTATCCAGATGCGTTAGCCCCTGTGCCTGAGCAATACCGGATTGGCGTGACTGATCTGAGCTTCTTGGGCTTTGGCAATATGATTGCTTATGATTCTCGTGCTTTGGTTCGCGATGGTTTCTATTTTGGCATTCCTGAAAGCCGTGCGGATGGTGGTGGTCATAAAACCCGTTCTTGGACTGTGAATGAGCAGGTTATGGCTATTTTCACTCAGGCCAATATTGACGCTGAGGTTATGGATAAAGCCTTAACCGGTAATGTGGGGTTACGTTATGTGAAAACAAAACAAGACTCGCAAGGTTTTGGTAGTTTCGTTGTTGATGAGTTAGTACAAACCGTACCAACGGATGTTTCACATGACTTTGGTATTTTGTTACCCAGCTTAAACCTTAAGTTAGCCTTAGATGAACAACAAAGCGTCCGTTTTGGTGCCGCAAAAACCATGTCTCGTCCGCGTATGGACGATATGAATGCATCTATGAATATTTCATATAATGCTAATGCCACTAGTGCCGAGGCTTGGAGTGTCGGCGGGGGTAACCCTACGCTTGAGCCAAAAACCGCTCTCGGTTTTGATTTAGGCTATGAAAATTACTTCCATTCAGAAGGGTACTATGCAGTAACGGTTTTCCACAAAGAGCTGAAAGACTGGATCTTTGATGGTTCAACGCGTTTTGAGTTTGATAACATTACCGCACCTGATGGTTCTGAACCCGTGAATAGACTGGCCGTGTCAAACAGTAAAGTGAATGGAGGCTCCGGTAGTTTATCAGGTTTAGAGTTGTCAGCATCTATCCCACTGAGTGTATTACATGACAGTCTGGAAGGGTTCGGTATTTTTGCTAGCCATACCAAGATAACCTCTGATATTAAAGATCAAAATGGCAATGATTTTGAACTGCCAGGTCTGTCAGATAAGATCCAAACCTTCACCTTCTATTATGATCGCGACGGTTTCTCTGCCCGCGCTTCTATGCGTAAGCGTTCAGCCTTCAAAGGCGATATCTACAATATCGGTTTTGCAACCGCACAGGTTGATATCGATGGCGAGACTATTTGGGATGCACAGTTAGGCTATGACTTTGGTGCGGCGGGTTTCACCCAGTTAGATGGTTTAAGTGTATTCTTACAAGGTCAGAACTTAAGTAATCAGCCGTTTACTACCCGTCATGGTAGTGGTGCTGTGCGTGACTTCCAAGACTATGGTAGAACCTATTTGCTGGGTTTTTCATACAAGTTCTAAGGTAAACGCATTGGTCTAATTTAAGCCCCTAAGATATGCTTTATCTTAGGGGCTTTTTTATGGTGAGTAAGATGTCAGAACAACAAGCAATAAAGCAGGTAGTGATTGTTGGTGGCGGTACAGCTGGCTGGATTAGTGCTGCGCTGTTGGTCAAGATGCTCGGGAAATCACTCAAGATCACCTTGGTAGAATCGGATGAAATTGGCATTGTTGGTGTGGGTGAAGCCACGATACCGCCAGTGATTCATTTTAATGAGGGCTTAGGATTAGATGAAGCAACCTTTTTAAAAGAAACCCAAGGCAGTATTAAGCTCGGGATCCAATTTGAAAACTGGGGGCAGCAAGGTGACAGCTATATGCATGCCTTTGGTAATTTTGGCAAAGATTACCCTTTCTGTACCTTTCATCATTTTTGGTTAAAAGCCAAGCAACAAGGCTTAACTCAAGATTTTTGGGATTACTCCTTCAATTATCAGGCCGCTAAACATAACAAATTCAGCAAAATTGATACTATCCCACAGGTGAATTTACCTGGCTTAGTCTATGCCTATCATTTTGATGCATCCTTATACGCGAAGTTCTTACGTAAACATTGCGAGGCCATGGGCGTTAAACGTATCGAAGGCAAAATTACCCACGTAGCCACCAGCGAAAGTAATGGCTATGTCAGCGCGCTAACCTTGGCGGATGGTCAGGTAATAAGCGGCGATTTATTTATTGATTGTAGCGGTATGCACGGTTTACTGATCGAACAAACCTTAAATACCGGCTACGAAGATTGGAGCCATTGGCTGCCTTGTGATCGCGCCTGGGCGGTGCCTACTGAAAGTGTCAAGCCGATAGTGCCCTATACCCGATCTATTGCACATCAAGCCGGCTGGCAGTGGCGGATCCCGTTACAACATCGGACAGGCAATGGCTTGGTATTCTCAAGTAAGTATTGGTCCGAGGAGGCAGCAAAAGCGCATTTGCTGGCGAATTTAGATGCGCCGGCGCTTGCTGAACCGCGTTTGATAAAATTCCGCACAGGGCGACGTATCAAGCAATGGCACCGCAATGTGGTCAGTATTGGTTTATCCAGTGGCTTTTTGGAGCCGCTAGAGTCGACCAGTATTCACTTAATTCAATCGGGTATTATCCGGTTAGTGAAAAACTTTCCGCATCAAGGCATTAAGTCAGAAGAGGTCGCGGAGTTTAATCGGCAATCGCAGCTGGAGTTTGAACATATCCGCGATTTTATTATCTTGCACTATAAATTAACGCAGCGTACCGATTCTAAATTCTGGCGAGATTGCCAACAAATGGATGTGCCAGAGCGCTTGCTGCAGAAAATTGCCCTCTTTAAAGCCACAGGCAAGGTGTATCGCGAGCAGGATGAGTTATTTTCACCCATTGCTTGGATCCAAGTGATGCTGGGGCAGGGCTTACAGCCAGAGGATTATCATCCGATCGTGAATGCCCTCACTGACACGCAATTAAGCGAATTACTAGATTATTTAAAAACGATTTTTTCCGCCACTGCCACAAAGTTACCGCTGCACCAGCAGTTCTTACAGGAATTTTGTAAAGCAAAGTCTTGATCCTAAAGCGCTAAGCGGCAGTTAATTCTGCCGCCGTTCAGCGCTTTGCCATAAATTTTGATTTTCAGCGACACTAAAAAAATTATCAGCTTGCCAGCAGTGTGGCAGTAATTTCCGATCAAACAATGCATCACCATCTTGATATAACACATTGAGTAATTCTCTTAGTCGCCTTTCTGGAAGTGTTTTAAGACGATCTCGGGCAGGTTTAAAATATAAGTTCAGTTCGGCACTGAGCGTAATATCGTAACCAGTATTGCGGTATTGCTGATTTCGACTGACAACACGGCATCGCGGTTGTTCAGGTTTCTCAGGATAAAGGCGATTCACAACCGCAAATTCATATTTTGGTTGGGGTTTGCTGTCATCTCCCAAAGGTGTATAGACGATGCCATAACCTTGGGGAAAGATCCCTTGCATTCTAAAAATGCGGTCAACCAGTCGACCATCATATTCAGCGCGCCTGACAGCTTCGCGCAGTAACAAAGGCGCCTTTGGTAACGCTTCATAGTTATAACGGTTACGGCCTGGCAAAATCACAGAGGTGTAGGCTTGCGGCACTTTAAATAAACTGCCAAGTAGTGTGTGAGGCGGCGCTTTTATAAAGCGTTCCAGCAAAGTCATCAGTTTTAATTGTTGTTGTTGATGTTGCTCGCGTTCATCTTTGCTATTACCTCGGTATGGCAAAACGCCAAGGCCGGTACTCAAAAAATTTAGGCTGCCTTGTTGACTGAAAGCGAGATATTGCACCCTCTCCTCTGGGCTTAACGCGCGGTCGGTGGTGTTGGTGTGGTCGTGTTTCGCTAGGATAGCTTGCGCATCTAAATGCAACTGCCCTAAATGTTGAATCACGCAGGCCATCACCAAGGGTAACTGTAACTGCTGGCGATAAGGGCAATTATCAGGCTCGGCAGGGTTACGCTGATCATACCAGTTTTGCCACTCTGGTTCTTTGATAATCTGTTGTTGTAATAAATCGTCTAACAGTCGAAGTGTTAATAGCGCGCGATAACAGGGTTTATAGGCAAATTCGAGTAACGCGGTTTTGCGTTTTTTACTCAGTGCGGTCAATAACAGGCTGCCAAATAAGCGGGAACTTAGGGTTAAGGTTTCAGATTGCTGAATACCATCACTTAGTTGTAATAAATTTTCTGCCAGTTGCCTAAGTGCGCTCCAGCGTTGTAGCCGTAATTTTTCATCGGCATACTGTAAGTCCGTAAAAATAGCCCGGGTTTTCTTCAACACATCTGGTTTTTGTGGTGCTTTCTGCGCTAGCAACCAATCTTGTTCTGCTAGATGCAGAGCATGTTGTTGCTCTTGTTGTAGACGAAAAAA
>CAZNXI010000172.1:0-6140 GCA_964577005.1 uncultured Rheinheimera sp. | reverse complement strand
GCGATACAACAGCGTGTTCATTTTCGGACACTTTGGCTGCCTTGGCTTGGCTGCGGCAGCCTTTACGTTTGGTGGTCAATACGAGGCGTTTTGTCAAGTGACGTAGGCTGAGCGTTCTGTGCTTGCGTCATGCCACTGTTTTGGTTAGGGTAGAGCTACTTTTATTTAACATACTGTTTTTATGAAACATCCGGCTACTGTCCTGATCCTCGATGATAATCTTGACCTACTTACTGCGGCCCGGTTGTGTTTAAAGCCGCACTTTCAACAGGTGTTAACCCTGAGTGAACCGGCCGAGCTAGTAACGGCGCTGACCCAGCAGCGGGTAGATATTTTATTGCTGGATATGAATTTTCAGCGTGAAGCCAGTAGTGGTGAAGAAGGCATTTTTTATTTAAAGCAAGCACTTAACACGCAACCGGATTTAAAGGTGGTGATGATGACTGCCTACGCCGAGTTGCCGCTAGCGGTGCGGGCGATGCAACTGGGCGCCAGTGATTTTATTGCCAAGCCCTGGCAAAACGAACAATTACTGCACACTCTACAGCAGCAATGTCTAAATTCCGCGAGCAAGCAAGCAGTGAAAGCGTCTGGCCATATCAAGGCTAACAGCGCACAAGACAATTTACCTATGCTGGGTGACAGCCCAGCGATGCAGCAGGTACAGCGCTTGATCACGAAAGCGGCCGCAACCGAGGCGACCATTTTACTCTGTGGTGAAAGCGGCACCGGCAAGGCCCTTGCTGCGCAAGCGATTCATGCGGCATCTGCGCGTCGTGAACAACCGTTGGTAACGGTAGACATGGGCGCCATTCAAAGCAGTTTGTTTGAAAGTGAACTGTTTGGCCATAAGAAGGGCGCTTTTACGGATGCTAAAAGCGATTATAGCGGCCGCATTATGCAAGCCAGTGGCGGCAGCTTGTTTTTAGATGAGTTAGGCAATTTACCATTGGCCCAGCAAGCGAAACTGTTGACCGTATTACAAAATCGTACAGTCGTGGCGGTTGGCAGTAGTCAGCCGCAGCCTTTTGACGTTCGTTTAATTTGTGCCACTAACGACAACCTGTTGCAACGGGTAGCAAGCGGTGAGTTTCGGCAAGACTTGTTATATCGCATCAATACTATTGAAATTACCCTGCCGCCGCTGCGGCAGCGGCGCGAAGATATTCCGCTATTGCTCAATTGGTATTTGCAACATTACTGCCAGAAGTATAAGCAAGCTGATCTGCATATTGCCCCCAGCGATTTTAAACTGCTGACGCAGTACGATTGGCCGGGAAATGTGCGGCAATTGGCGCATGCGGTAGAGCGCGCCGTAGTATTGGCTGAGCGTGGCATCGCCGATTTTAGCCAGCTGTTTTCGACCACAGCCAGTACTGGGTACGCAACTGCTGCGGCAGCGCCGACCCTAGCAGAGCAGAGTGCGGCAGAGCAGGATTTTACCCTCGATTATGTGGAGCAAAAAACCATTGCGCAGGCACTGGAATATTATCAGGGCAATATAAGCCAAGCGGCTAAAGCACTCGGGTTAACGCGCGCCGCACTCTATCGCCGGTTAGAGAAATACCAGCTATGAATAAAGGTGTTTTATGGCTAGCGCTTGCTATGCTGCTCAGTAGTGCCGCCACCTTAGGGTGGTTGGGGCTGACGACCTTTAGTGTTAGCCGTGTGTTGTTAGTGCTAATACTGCTACTGGCAATCGCGAGTATTTGGCAGCAGTTTGCCCGCCAGCAGCGACAAACCACGCTAGTATTAAAAGCCTTAGCCAATCAGGATGTGAGTTTTCGGTTATATCAGCAGCCGCAGTTGCAAAGCCTATTAACCCAAGTGCAGCAGCAATTAACACAAAGCCGCCAACACGCTGCCGCCAAAGCCGATTATTTGGCGGCCTTACTGGTGCAGCTAGAAGTCGCAGTGTTGGAGTTTGATCAGCACAATACCTTATTACAGGCGAATCCGGCTGCCGAGCGGCTCTTGGGTAAGACCTTGTTAGCACTGGCGCAGCAAGGCATTACGGCAGACTCGCCAGCACCGCTGAGTCTTTTATGGCAAAAGCTGCACAGTGCACAGCCATTACAACAAGGTGAATTACTCTGGTTACAGCAGGGTGTGCAGGATCGCTTGGCCTATAGTTTGGTGCAAAGCCATATTTTAGGACAACCTCGGAAATTGTTAACGCTGCAAAGTATTCAACAACAACTGCTCCAACAAGAAGTACAAGCCTATCAGCAGCTGACGCGAGTGCTGACCCACGAAATTGCTAATTCTATTACCCCCATGGTGTCCTTGGCGCAAAGTAGCCAGTCGTTACTGCCGACAGTCGGGCAAGTCATGGACGAGGACACCCATGCCGATCTCAGCTTGGCCAGCGCCACCATTGCGCAACGCGGTGCACATTTAAGCCAGTTTATTCAATCGTTTAAGCAGCTTAGCAGCCCGATTCAGGCTAAGCTTGAGCCTATTGCTATACCTGAGCTGGTTCAGGGGGTGTTGCAATTGCTGCAGCGTGAATTAACCGGGGTCACGCTGAGCTTGCAGTTCCCCGAGCCAGCGCCTCGGTTGTGGCTGGATGCTGCGCTGACTGAGCAAGTTCTGATTAATCTCCTAAAAAATGCGCTGGAGGCCACTCAGCCGTTTTCGGGGGCAGATCCCGCTTTTACACCGCAACTTAGCTGTACCTTGCATTATCAGCAGCGCTGGCTGTTGGATATCAGCGATAACGGCCCTGGCGTTGCCGAGAGTGCCGTGGATAAACTGTTTATTCCGTTTTATACCACTAAGCGCAGCGGTTCGGGCATTGGCTTAAGTTTAGCGCGTATGTTAATGCAAGCGCAGGGCGGAGAGTTAATGTATATCAGGCAAAGCCAAGGTGCGTGTTTTAGGGTGTTATTTTAATAGTTAGTCTGGCATTGCCATAAATAATTCAAGAACTGCTGGTAGCATGCTGTTTTTTAAAGATCATCTCAGCATATTGCTATCGACTGCGCGCGATTATAATTGCCTGATGCAGCATAAAGTTATTAGGTAAGTAATTGAAGTTATTAAAGTATACATTGTTAAGTGTTATCGCGTTATGTGGTGCTTTTACCGCTTGGGTTTATTACGCGACCTATCAGCCAAAACCTATAGAACCTGCGCTTTTGCACTGCTCGGCTGAAGCACCGCGTTATGATGGTAAGCAGCCTCTTAAAGTGATGGTGTATAACGTGCAATATTTCGCCGGTAAAGATTATGTGTTTTATTATGATTTACCCGATGCGGTTGGGCCAGATAAACGGCCAAAACCAGAGTCGGTGCAAAAAACGCTGACGGGTATAGCGGCACTGATTGATGAGTGGCAACCGGATATCTTGTTACTGCAAGAAGTGGATAATGGCGCTGCCAGCACTGGCTATGCTGATCAAACCCAACAATTGTTAGCGCAGTTACAAAAAGTCCAGTATCCCTGCACTGCTGCCGCGTATTACTGGAAAGCTAAATTTGTGCCTGATCCCAATATTATGGGGGCGGTGGGGATGCAGTTGGTGACGCTATCGCGTTTTCAATTAGCTGATGCGATACGCATTAGCTTACCGCAGGTACCGTTAGACCCAATTACTCGGCAGTTTTATTTAAAACGGGCGATTTTGCAGGTCGAGCTGCCAACGGAAGCGGGCGGCACTATTACGGTGCTGAACACGCATTTAGATGCGTTTGTGCAAGGGTTTGATACCATGCAACAGCAAGTTGCGCGGGTGCATGATCTGCTGATAGAGCTTGAACAACAACAGCAACCTTGGTTGATTGGTGGCGACTTTAACCTGCTGGCACCCGGACAGTTTGCAGCCTTAGACAAGGTGCAACAAGGTTATTATGTAGCGCCAACCGAGCTTAGTGTTTTATCCGATCGCTGGTCCATGATCCCCAGTTTAGAACAAATCAAGCGTTCGCCTGCGTCTTGGTTCACCCATTTTCCGAATGATCCGCGAGTGACTGGCCCAGATCGCACTATTGATTACTTATTCTATTCATCGCAGTGGTCGGTAAGCGAAGCCAAGGTGCTCAACGACGGTGCTCCACTGCAGCTCTCTGATCACTTTCCTATATGGGCAAAAATGCAGTTATCCCAGTTCTGAACAACAGTTTTTTGCTAAAAAACTGACACTGTCGGTTTTTTCAACTACCCTAAGTGTCCACACCAACTAATAGGGCGTTTTAGGGTAAGTTGCCTCTGTTGGTTGCGGGCATGAAATTCGCAGTGGTGCGATGGTGTTCACCGTAACTGGTGTAGCATGATGTTAAAAGCATTGGAGGCTTTTTATGATGCGATTTCTGAGCTTTCTTGTACTTTTATTAAGTGCCAATAGTGCTTATGCATCTCAGAAAGTTTACGCTATTGCTGAGTTACAAAGCAGCCCTCATCTCGCCTTGGTCAATTATGCGTTACAGGCTACGGAAGCCGAGTATGGCAAGGTGGAGTTAACCTTTGTCGAGCCAATGACCCAAGGCCGCGTTGAGCAATTGGTGAAAGCGGGTGAGGTATTGCAGCTTGCTGTTTTTGCCCCGAATCCTAGCCGAGAAACCAAGCTATTACCGGTGTATTTTCCGCTTAGTTTAGGCTTGTTGGGGTATCGTGTTTGTTTAATTACGCCTGAGCAACAAGCTAAATTTTCGGCTATTAATACCCTAGATGATTGGCGTAACGCCGATTTATTAATTGGTCAGGGTGCAAACTGGCCAGATGTGGATATTCTCAGAGCCAATAATCTGCTGGTTACGGTTAATCCCTTACCTTTTTTGCTATTTGATATGTTAAAGCAGCAGCGGTTTGATTGTTATGCGCGGAGCATTAATGAAGTTGCCTACGAGCTTAGCTTGCCTGAAGCGGCAGGTCTTGTCGTTGAAAATAATCTGCTGCTTTATTATCCGCAACCGGCCATGTTGTTTGTTGCACCAACCGAGCCTGCGTTAGCGGAGCGTTTACAAAAAGGCTTAGAACAGGCCTGGCAAACAGGTTTTATCCATGCCCATTTTGCCAAGCATTACGGCGCGGTAATCCGCCAACTTGCTTGTGAAAGACGTCAAATACTGATGCTGGAAAACCCTTTGTTAACGGCAAAGGTGCAACAGCTTATGCAACAATATGCGCCAGAACCCGCGCAATTACTCCATACTGCTTCGGTAGACTGCCTAGCACCCGCAAGCGCGAAATAATAAAAGTTTTGCTATTCTGTAGAGTAACGAGTAAATTTACTGATTATTTATACAGTTAAATTTGGGTTATGATTGTTTATATTGCAGAGAAACCTAGCGTAGGCCGAGCTGTCGCCGAGGTCTTACCCAAACCACATCAAAAAGGCGATGGCTTTATTAAAGTGGCCAACGGTGATGTGGTGACCTGGTGCATTGGCCACTTGCTGGAACAGGCTGAGCCAGAAGCTTATGATCCTGAATATAAAAAATGGCGCAAAGATCATTTGCCTATTATTCCCGCTGAGTGGAAACACCAGATTAAACGCGAAACCAGTAAGCAATACACTACGGTCAAAAAACTGCTGAAAGAAGCCAGTGTGATCGTCAATATGGGCGATCCAGATCGCGTCGGGCAGCTATTAGTGGATGAAGTGATTAACCATGTCGGAATTAGCAAAGCCAAACGCGAAGCGGCCAAGCGCTGTTTAGTCAATGACATGAACCCTGCAGCGATCAAAAAAGCTTTAAATGATTTGCGCCCCAATACCGATTTTATTCCACTTGCCACCTCGGCGTTAGCGCGAGCCCGTGCCGATTGGCTTTATGGCATTAATATGACCCGGCTTTGTACCTTACTCGGTCAGGAAGTCGGTTATCAGGGCGTGTTATCCATAGGCCGTGTGCAAACGCCAGTATTAGGGTTGGTCGTACAGCGCGACCAAGAGATTGAGCGTTTTATCTCTAAGCCGTTTTATGAGGTATTTGTTACCTTAGAAACGGCAGATAAACAGCGCTTTCAAGCCAAATGGCAACCCAGCGCGGCCTGTGAGCCTTATCAGGATGAAGAGGGGCGGGTACTACTAAAAAAGTTAGCGGAAACGGTATTACAGAAGGTGGTTGGGCAAACCGGCCAAGTAAAAGCAGTGAAGCGTGAGCAAAAAAAGCAGTATGTGCCGCTGCCCTATAGC
>CAZNXI010000171.1:0-6231 GCA_964577005.1 uncultured Rheinheimera sp. | reverse complement strand
ATCAGCAACAACTTTTCTACACCGTGCAGTGCCGTCGCCAGTGTATCGGGTTGGTTATAATCGGCTTGGCGCACCGTTACGCCCAGTTCACGCAGCGCGGTGGCTTTGGTTACGTCTCTTACTAAGGCCACAATGTTGGCGGCAGCCGTGTGTTTTAGCAAACCCTGCACCACAAATTGGCCAAGTTGGCCGCTAGCACCTGTTATTGCAATCATATTCACTCCAAAACTAAGTAGATTTCAGGCGTAGTATCTGCCAAACTTTTTGTCATGATAAGCGGTGCAATGCCGTTTGCTCTGTTCTGGAAAACCGTACAATGGATTTTGCTAACTTAAAGTTATTGGCTGTCTTTGCCACCGTGGTAGAAAACGGCAGTTTTGCGGCGGCAGCGCGGGCGCTAAATAGCAGCCGCTCGCGGATCAGTGAAACGGTCGCGCAGCTAGAAGCGGCCCTTGGGGTAAGGTTATTGCAGCGATCTACCCGCAAACTGAGCTTAACGCAAGAGGGCGAACGGGTATTTGCCGAAGCCTGCAAACTGTCGCAGATTTTACACGACACCGAAGCGGCCATTTCCCCGCCCATGCCGTCTGGCCGCGTTACGCTTACGCTCGGCCATGACATTGCGCATTCGGTACTGTTACCCGTGCTGGCCGATTTTTATCAGGCTTATCCGCAGATACAACTGGATTTGCTGATCGATGACCATAAGCGCGATTTGATTGCGGAGCAAATTGATTTAGCGCTACGCATTGGCATTCCCAAAGACGATTCGCTGATTGCCAGAGTGCTACATAAAGAACAGGTGATTGTCTTTGCAAGCCCAAGTTATTTAGCGAAAGTCGGTGAGCCGCAGAACCTGAGCCAGCTCGCGGCCTGTAACTGGATCAGCTTAAAACAGGCCAGTGCGGATAATGTGCAGCGTTTTTTACAACAAGGCCAGCTGGTTGAGATAACGCCGAACACTGTTATTCGTTGTAACTCGCCATTGATGGTTAAAAAAATGGTGCAAGCCGGTTTGGGTGTCGGCGCGCTCTTACCCACCACAATACGAGATGAGCTTAAAAAGGGGGAGTTGGTGCAAATTATGCCGTCATTAACCAGCGATCCCATCATTTTCGCGTTACTTTATCCTTCACGTCGGCAATTGCCGTTACGTACCCGCGTGGTAATTGATTATTTACTGGCAGCGAAATTGTTTTACTAGCGGCATCACTGGCTTAGCCAGAGCGATGCCGCAGCAACACGCTGTTTAAAACACTTTATCGACAGTAACCCATAGTCAGTCGCAATTTGATTATCGTGTTTCTACAGCATGTTAGTATGCCTGCCAATTTAACAGTCATCGTCTGTTTTAAAGCGCCAGCAGAGTGCTAAACCAACTCAATAGGGACTTACCAATGCGGTTATGGGGTATATTAGCGGGGATCTTTTTTTGTACAGCCACTTATGCTGAGCAAAGCATTCCCACCTTTACTGACGCCACTATTACGCTAGATGGTGTGCCAGACGAAGCGGTGTGGCAACAAGCCAAGCAAGTCGATATCAAATATATTACCCTGCCATCAGATAAAGGGCAGGTTAGCTACCGCACTACCGCCCGGGTTTTTGATGATGGTACTACTCTCTATATTGCCTTTACCGCAGAAGAACCTGATGCCGGCAGCGTGCGGGCGCAATACCGTAATCGCGATAAGCTGTGGAATGATGACTTTATTGGCGTAAAAATTGACCCTTACAACAATAAACAGCTCGCTTATCAGTTTTTTGTTAACCCCTTAGGCAGCGTGGCCGACAGTATTGAAAATGCGCTAACGGGCGACGAGTCGATGGGCTGGGATGGTTTTTGGGATGCGGCCGGGCAGATTAACGCCCAGGGTTATACCGTCGAAATCGCTATTCCTTTTCATGTCATGAATTTCCCAGCCACGGCAGGCGAAAAAACCTTTGCTATGGAGTTTCTACGTTACCGGCAACGCGATCAGCGGGTGCGCGTCAGCAGTATTCCGATCAGCCATGCCAACAAATGCTGGGTGTGCCAACTGCAGCCTTACCAAGGATTTAGCCAAGCCCACAGCAGCCAACATCTGGTGGTCGCCCCCGCAGTGGTGGCAGGGCATAGCCAGCAGCGTTCCAACGCGCCGGATAGCCAATGGCAAAAAGCAAACGATGTTGCACTTAGCCTCGATCTGAAATGGGGGATTAGCCAAGATATTACTTTAAACGCCACGCTAAACCCCGATTTCTCCCAGGTTGAAGCCGACGCGGCGCAGCTATCAATCAATAACCCTTTTACCTTGTTTTTTGACGAAAGTAGACCATTTTTCACCGAAAATGCCGACTACTTTGCCAGCCCGTTAGATCTGGTTTATACCCGCAATATTGCTGCACCGAATGCCGGTGCCAAATTAACTGGCCGTTTAAACCAACATACTTTTGGTTTTTTTGCCACCGATGACGACAGCACCACGCTGTTGCTACCCGGTAATTTAGGCTCTAGCGTGCGCCAGCTGCAGCAAAAAAGCCAAAATGCGGCAGGGCGTTACAGCATTGCGCTTAGTGATCGGCTGACGCTCGGTACAGTGGCAACTTTGCGCCAGAGTGATGATTACCAAAACAACGTTGTGGGTATCGATAGCCATTTTAGACTCAGCGCCCAAGACACCCTTAGTGCGCAATGGCTGTATAGCGCTACCCAAGATGACGAGGCGCTGCTTGCCCAATTAACCGGCGAAGCGGCAGCACGCTATCAAGATACTATGCGTCGCACAGATCAGGCGTATCGCTTACATTATGAACATACCCAAACTAACTGGCGCGTTTTTGGTCGCTATGATTACCGTGGCGAAAATTTCCGAGCCGATTTAGGCTTTTTACCCGAAACCGATTGGCAGAAAAAGTTGTTTGGCGGTGAATACACCCACTTTATGGCCAGTGATCGTTGGTTAAACCGGATCCGCTTCTATAGCGATTGGGATATCACACATAACAGTGCTGGCGAGCTGTTGGAGCGTGAACTCGAAGCCTTTGTAAACTTGCACGGGCCATTAGAAAGTCGGCTAGAGCTTGGCCGCATAGAACGGCTGCGGGTAGGTCATCGCTTGGATCGCACCTTGCTTAGCATTACGGGCAATACCGACCGCTTTACCGAGCTAGAATGGAGTGTATTTGGCAGTGTACGGCCGTCGGCTGCGCTATTTTTTAATAGCCGCTGGGTTTATGGCGACGTGGTTGATCTCACCAATAACCGTTTATCCGACAATCAACGTTTTAATGCTACGGTTACTTATGCGTTAAATCGCCATGTGGAATTCAATGTCCGCTACAACCTCAATGCCATGCGCTATCAAGGCGCGGAGGTTTTTACCGCGCACCTAACCGATTTTCGCTTAACCTATCAATTCTCTAACCGCAGCGCGCTTAGGCTGGCGCTTATTTACAACCAACTTAGCCGCAACTTAGCCAATTATCAGCCAGCATTTCAATCTCTGTTATCGGCTAAACAAAATTCCCTGGGTAGCCAGCTGCTGTATTCGTACCGCTATAACCCACAAACGGTGTTTTTTGCCGGTTACAGTGATAATGCAATTGAAAACGACGAAATAGACTCGCTCTGGCCCGTGCAGCGCAATGTGTTTATTAAATTTAGTTATGCGTGGTTGCCTTAAGCATTGAACTTAAATTTCTTCAGGATTTAGAAAAGTATTCATAAAACATATTTTTTGTTCAACTTAATTCAAGGGAACTTATGTTTTAGGTAAAATTTAAAAATGTTATTACTGTCTAGTCATGGTTAAGGTTATTTTCGATTCTTCTTCCTGAATTTCCATTTCAGTACTGGAAATTGATAGTATGTTTGCCGTATTTTTTTCGCCTTTTATGGGTTTAAAAGAGCCAAAAATTGCAGTTAATTCAGGTTGAAATGCCAGAAATTGTTCAGTAAATGTATCTGCAGGCGTTAACGACCCGCCCGAACTCGTTTCAACTAACCTACTCCCGTTATTATGTAAACTCCATTTACCCGTGTCTTTAATAAAGAACCGAAGTGGGATGTCGGAATTAGCCGATTTAATTCGAAAGATGAATTCACCTTCACCACTATATGTACCATTGTTGTGGTAATGTTGTGTTGCTTTTAGTGACACTTCCAGTCCAACATCACCATGCATAGGTGTTTCTAAAAGCGCATTTAAATCATCAGTATACATCGAAAAAGATTGATCCCAACTCCCATAGAACATTTCTTTTAATGGGGTATGGGCACATCCAGTTAGTAAAATCGAGAAAATGAGTAGGTGCAGGATATAGAGCAGTGGTTTAGTTTTTCTCATTTGCATAGTTCGCTTTTATAAATAAATTCGATAAATATTAACAATCAAACTAATAAAATAAGCTTTTCTGAGATGTTTTCCCAGCATAATTGCTGTGTCTCTAGCCAACGCGTGACGCCAGTTTTTATAGTAAGTCGTTTAGTTGTCACTTTTACCGACAAAAGTATATATACAACAATCTTAATATCAATAACCTCATAAGCTAAACGAGAACCTTGCGTGCAAAATTTGAAAAACACTGGGGGAGTCAGCTGCTGTATTCGTACCGCTATAACCCACAAACGGTGTTTTTTGCCGGTTACAGTGATAACGCAATTGAAAACGACGAAATAAACTCGCTTTGGCCCGTGCAGCGCAATGTGTTTATTAAATTTAGTTATGCGTGGTTGCCTTAGCGAGGGGCTAGCCTTTCTCAGGCTTACGAAACCCTAGGTTGATAAAAAACCACATGATGAATCCCCAACATACCCCGCCATAACGCGAGCAACTTGTTGTGAGTCGCAAGGGGCGCAGGTCATGAATGACGCGGATTGTTATATTTTTTTCACTGCAAATCTCTTGGCAACATTGGCAACACGCTGCCCCAGATATGTTGCCGTTACTAAATCGACTGCATTTAGTTCGCCATCTTTAGAGTGTGCAATTAAACCAGACTGAGCGCCAAGTCTGTTACGCCCTTCGGCATCACAATTACCTGGTATATCCAAACTTGCCCATAACATGCCATGTTGGTTTGCGAAAATTTGCATGTATTGAATGGTGTTTAACTGATCACCACTCAGATTTGAGCCAATAGTAAAACCACTAGCAATTTTATTAGACCACGCTTTCTCAGCCCAAAGATCACCCGTTGCATCCGCAAAAGCTTTGAATTGTGCCGATACACAACCCATAAATGTAGGTGAGCCGAAAACCATTGCATCGACATTGTTAAGTTGCTCTATCAAGGCCTGGTTTTTAAAACGCCCTTCGATAATATCAGTACCGACAATTTCAACAAAAACAACATCAACCTCAGAGATTGAACGAGCGCCCGCAGCTACTGCTTCAGCAAGTTTTTTTGTTGTACCTGATGCCGAGTGAAAAATAATGGCGACCTTTAACACTTAACTATCCTTAAAAAATATAACGCCGCAATCAAAGGCGAGCGTTAGCGAGTCCAGCCCGCAGGGCGATTTTGCCTTGCCTTGTTATACGATTAAGTTGTTTGGTAATTGAAATAGAAATTGCCATGCTGTTGCCAGTTAGTCATGTGATATGTTCCTGTTAATGTAATGCTGCCATGACGGTTTGCAATATTAGCCGCCAATGTGCCTGTAACATTTATACGTTGATTATTAGTTGAGTAAACTGCTACTTGTGCACCACGATGGGCTGTGTTTACGTAATATGTATCATCTGTAAGGGTAAGCTGAAACCCTTTTTGGTAATCAGGCAAAAGTACATAATTTTCAATGTTCTCTATATCTTCCCAATAATCATACATTCCAATGTTTTGTGCTCCTCTTTTACCTGAACCCGATCTTGTATAAAGCCTAAAACATTTAAGCTCAATGGGATAATAAAGAGTAGTGCCATCGCTTTTTGTGTGTGAAATTACTATATCAATACTTCTGTAAACTGCTTGTCTTATTGTTACCGGTACTTCTAAAAACACTTTTATAGATTCATTTTTTTCATATTCATATATCGGTGCTAAAGTTTGAAAAATTTGTGCAAGCTGAAGCTGCATCATTTTTTCATTTTCTGGTATTAATAAATTATTAGCCACCTTCTTCTGATAGCTAAGCCACGCAATTTCTATGATGTTCTCAATTTTCATTTCGTATAACGCCCAAATTTAGCGTTGAAAGCCGCGCAGCGGGTTGACGTCGCAGCCAGCGCTTTTTGCTGGCGATAAAAT
>CAZNXI010000170.1:0-6266 GCA_964577005.1 uncultured Rheinheimera sp. | reverse complement strand
CCAGTCACGCTATTAGACACGCAAAGCGCCAACTTTAGTGCTTTATTGCAGGATGAAGAAATTGCTGCGCGCCAGCAGGCTCTTAAAACCGATGTAGAGAACTTCTACCTACGGGTGATTGATCAAGGCGGTAAACTCAGTGCGCTCAGTTATCTAGAGCAGCAGGCACTAACATGGGATAGCGAAATTTGGCTCTATCAGATTATCGCCGAATACCAAGCCCTGCCGGTAGATGAAAAAGCCATGTTTGCCATGCTGCGCGAAGAAGCGCCCGCCAGTGATTTTAATAGCTTGCTGCTTATTCGTGATATTAGCATTAGTTTACAGGCAGCCTAATGCATTACCCGCCGCTGAGTGCACAGGCGCTTCGCTACCTGCAGCAACTGCAACAGCGGCTAAACACCAGTGGCAGCGAGCGGGTAAAAACGCATACTAAAGCGGTGCAAGACGTGCTGCGCTGGTGCCTAGAGCATGAGTTAGTGCCCGCTAACAGCCTGCAATTACCACAATTTCGTTTTAATCTGCCACTGCTACAAGCCATTGCCGCCACACAGCGGCAATTACAACAGGCCTGTTTTCAAGATGCCATTCAACAACAGAGCCGCTTAGATAATGCCCTTAACAGCCAGCAAGAGCTAAAAAGCCTTGGCCCCAGCCCCCGCCAGTACAGGGTGTTAGTTAAACTGAATAGCCCTTTGCCATGCCAAGGCATACCCGCTATTCGCTTTACCGATGTCGATTGGCAACAGATTGCACTCAGCGCTTATGACGCCTTACTTATCGTTGAAAATCTGGATTGCTTTTATCAGTTGGAGCGTTTTCAATTCGTACTGCCCTACTCGCAGCCACTCATAATTTATCGGGGAGATACGCAGTACAGCAGCGGTTGTGCCGGCTTGTGTCATGTCTGGCAGCAAACCGCTAAACCTAGCCTGTATTTTGGTGATGCCGATTTAGCGGGTTTAGCCATTGCCCATAGCTTAGGCTGCAATGCCATGCTATTACCTGAATTTAGCCAATTGCAACACAACGCCAGCCCAGCAATGCTGGATGATAAGCAGCTAAAATATCAGCAAGGCTTATTAGCGCTGTCTGTTAACCCTGCGTTTGCACCCTATCAGCAGCTCATCTGCCAACAACTTCAAGGCCTACGCCAGCAACAGATGCAGGGTATGCCACTGCTGCCTATACCACTGTAACGCCATCCGACACGGGTGCGCTTACCTTATCAAAGTCGTAACCTGATATTGCCTGTCGCGATCTGCGATAGTGGGTTAGACATTATTGCCCTTGTTTTTAATGAATGCTTTTGCGAAGAAATCGGGTTTTAAGCCAATAATGCAAAACTACCTACCGATAGGTATTGACAACCCAAGCAGGTGCCTTTATAGTTACACCTACCTACAGATAGGCAGCTTCATTAGGAAGGTAACCACTGTAGCGAACCAATCATTCACACACAGAGGTATAGAGCAATGAAAGCAACTGGCAATCAACAAAAACGTGTTTTATTAGTCATGTCATCACTTGATGAAATGGGCATCAGCGGCAAACAAACTGGCACCTGGTTTCATGAACTGGCGGCGCCCTATTACATCCTGACGGAAGCAGGTTATGAAGTGGTATTTGCTTCACCGGCCGGTGGTGAAGCCCCAATTGATTTATTAAGCATGAAAGTGCCATTTACCACAGATTACACCGCCCGATTCTTACAAGACCCGGTGGCGCTGTTTGCGGCGAAACATACCCGTAAGCTTCGCAACATCGATTACAGCACCTATGACGCGGTGTTTTTCCCAGGCGGTTACGGCTTGCTGTGGGACTTAGCGTCGGATTCGTTTGCGCTGAAGTTAATCCGTGATTTCTACGAAGCGGGCCGTCCAATTGCCATGGTGTGTCATGCCCCTGCAATTTTGCGTGATGTGAAGAAATCAGATGGTGAATACCTGGTAAAAGGTGTCAGCCTGACTGGCTTCAAAAACGCTGAAGATATGGAAGTAGAACTGCTGCATCACCTGCTGTTTTCGCTGGAAGATGAGTTAAAAGGCCGTGGCGCGAACTACATCGCCAAAGCAAACTGGGAACCCAACGTTGTGGTAGACGGTGCATTGATGACAGGTCAAAGCCCAGCATCAGCAGAGCCATTGGCAGTGGCATTGGCTGAACGCTTAAAAGCCTAAATGTGAACAGGCAGCCCGTTATGCGCGGGCTGCTGTATTTCCTAGAGGTGTTAAATGATGATGAGTGAAGCGATGATAATACAGGCCTACCAGGAAGCGAGCTTGACGTCGTTAATGGCGTTTAACCAGCAAGATGCTACGCGTTGTGCCGAGCAATACAGCGAAAACAGCATCATGCATGCGCGCCCTTTTGGTGTCATAGTTCCTTTGCCCTGTAAAGGCATAGATATGCTGTTCGTTAAGTAAGGAGTTCGTCCGATGTCGTCGTTAGGTTCTGTGGTGATTGCTGGGTATGGTCCGGCACTGGGTGTCGCACTTAGTAAGCGTTTTGAGCAAGCAGGGTATCAGGTGATAGCAGTATCACGGCAAGGGCCATGGGCCACTGATTTACGGGATAGCGCAGCGACTGCCGCTTTGTTTGCTCGCTTAGATCGAGAGGCGGAACCCTTGATTGGTGTGATCCATAATGCAATGGAGTTTCATCGGCAAGCGTTTTTACAAACGTCCGCCGAGAAGTTTCAGCAAGTGTGGCAGTCGATGGTGTTAACTGCGGTGAACGTCAGTCAGCAAGCACTGCCTCGCTTGATTACGAATGGCGGCGGCGCCTTGTTGTTTTCTGGCGCATCGGGTAGTCGCCGGGCTGGGGCTGAGTTTTCTGCCTTTAGCTCGGCCAAATTTGCCTTACGTGGTTTGGCGCAAAGTTTGGCGCGTGAGCATGAGCAACACGGCGTGCATGTCGCGCACATTGTGATTGATGGCTTGATCCGTAGCCAACGCACGGTGGATCGGTTTGCGCCGGTGTCAGATGCCGCCTTAATCGACCCGGGCGCTATAGCGGCTCAGTATCTTTGGTTATTCCAGCAGCCACGGTCGAGCTGGAGCCATGAAATTGATATTCGTCCAGCCGCGCTGGCACGAGGAGGCGTTTAAAATGTCGTATCCGATAGTCGTTATTGGTGCCGGGTTAAGCGGCTTGTACAGCAGCTATTTATTAGCAGAAGCAGGTCATCCAGTGCTTTTGGTTGAAGGGCGTGAACGCATTGGCGGCCGCATCGTCAGCGAAAATACCGGCTCGGTTGAACATCGGGTGGATTTAGGCCCTTCGTGGTTTTGGCCTGGGATGAACCCGCGGGTCGAAGCACTGTTGGCATCGCTCGGCTTGCGCAGTTTTGCCCAACATCATGCAGGTGCCATCAGTATCGAACGGGCAGACGGTCAGATTATGCGACAAGCCGTGACGTGGGCACAACAACCTGAGTCATTTCGTGTTGCAGGAGGTATGCAAGCAGTGGTTGATGCATTGGCGGCTCGGTTAGGGGAGCGGGTGCATGTGAAAACCGGAACGCGGTTACGAAAAATGACTCAGCACAGTCATGCTATCGAGCTGCAGTTTGAAGATCAGGCCGGTATTTGGACTCAGTTTGCTGCGCAAGTGATCCTCGCCATTCCGCCCCGCTTGTTGGCACAAGACGTCAGGATGGAGCCGGCGTGGCCGCTCGAGTTGCAACAACAGCTACGAAACACGCCAACTTGGATGGCGCAACACGCCAAATTTGTGGCAGTGTACCCGACGGCATTTTGGCGTGAGCAGGGCTTATCAGGTGCAGCGATGAGTCAGCGCGGACCGTTGTCTGAAATCCATGATGCATCAGATGAAAATGGTCAGGTTGCGGCTTTGTTTGGCTTTATCGGCGCCAGTGCCAGCTATCGCGCTGGTGTTGGTGAAGCACAGCTGAAGCGGCTGGCTTTGGCCCAGCTCGGCCGGTTATTTGGCCCCGCCGCAGCCAAGCCGTTGCAAGTGTATCTGCAAGACTGGTCATCACAGCCGTTTACTGCCAGTCAGCACGATCGCCACCCGCTGGCAATGCACCCGATGTATCGGCCTGTGCCAGTGCCCAAATTATGGGAGCAACGGTTGTGGCTGGCGGGGACTGAGCAGTCTGCAGAGTTTGGCGGCTATCTGGAAGGCGCGCTTGATAGTGCTGAAGTAGCGGTTGCCAGTCTGCTACAACGGATATCCGGTTTGAAGGTAAGCCGTCAACCCAAAAACGAGGTTGCCTAATGTCTGCCCATCAGCGGTTACTGCCGGTGACGTTGTTTAGTACTGCCATTGGCTTGCTGGCATGGTCACAGCTCTGGAGTTATGCAACTGCACTTTGGCAATTGCCGCTGCAATACGCCCATATTGCGCGCGGTATCGCCCTGTCAGTCTGGTTTATTTTACTGGTAGTCTTTGTTTGGCAGCGGGTGTTTGTCACCCGCTTGTCGGCCGATGCGTTAAAACAACTGACGGCGTCGCCGCTGATGGCGTTGTTGTTTGTCGCCACGCTACTGGCATCCATTCAGTTACAGCCGTGGTTTGCATCCGCAGCATTTGCGTTATTTATGGTGACTCTACTGCTGCAGCTAGTATTTAGCCTTTGGTGGATGGGACGATTTTGGCAAGGGTTGCAGCAATCTAGTGAACACTACGCCAGCATTTACCTGCCTGCTGTCGCACAAAACTTAGTTGCATCGATGGCGGCATCGGTATTTGGCTGGCCAAATCTGGCCGCGTTATTGTTTGGGGCCGGTGTATTTTCGTGGCTGGCTATCGAATCGCTGGTGATGCGACGGGCTGCCGATGCAAATGCAGTTACTACTGCGCAAAGGCCAATACAGGGGATCCAAATTGCGCCGGCGGTTGTCACTGGTTTGGCATATTTAATGTTGGAGCCGGACTCTGCAAATTTGTTGATCAAAATGTTGCTTGGCTACGGCTGTTATCAACTGTTGCTCGCCATCAGATTACTGCCTTGGACATTAAATGCGGGTTTGCATATGGGGTACTGGGCCTTTAGTTTTGGCATCATAGCATCTGCACAGATCTCAGTGTTGTTAGCTCTTAATTCGCCTGTAGAGCCTATATGGCAGGTTTTATCGGTATTGATGTTTATTCTGGCAAATACCATTATAGTTGTGCTGCTGGGTCTTTCTTTTCTAATAACTCGGCAAGGCAAGTTGTTAGGGTAGTATGGAATAGCGTTGAATTAGCATAAGCCCAGTATACTTTTCGATGCATCGAAACCAACGAGATTTAACCAGACTAAGCAACAAAGTCTGCAATTTTTGCCGCCAGCCAATTAGGATCGTCCAGTGCGATATCATGACCAGCCCAGCTATGCTGCTGATGTGGCGCCTGTAAAAAGTTCGCTAAGGCAACGGAACACTGTGGATTGACCAATTTGTCAGCTTTGCTGCTAAGCACCAACGTAGGGCACTTTAGCGGCTGCCGTAACTTAAAACGGCTGGCTGCGAGCAGCTGACGTAGCGCATTTGCCATGGAAACCGGCTGTTGCTGTTGCCAGCGCTGCCAGTTAGCCACAATAGCTGGATTCTGGTAAGCGCGGGCACTGGTCAGTTGCAAAATACGTTGCTCACGACTGGCAGCCGATAACCAAAACAAGCTGGCGATTGCCAAATACTGCTGCCAGCGCAGCCGTTGATAAAAGGGTGCTAACGGACGGGCGCTTGAGTTAATTAAGGTAACTGAGGCGACTTCGTCAGGATATGCCAATGCCCAATCGATCGCCAGCATCCCCCCTAATGACAACGCCACCAGGTGCACCCGTGCGGACTTTTGTGCAGACTTATGCTGCAGCCACTGGCTACGTAAGGATTGGCGCAAGCCGCTGATCGTGGTAGGTGAGCGCTCTTGATAGAGCTCACCAGCACCCGCAAAATCAAAACATAACAACGGATTAGGCAGTTTCTCCGCGAGTATTGGTATAAATTCCCCCCAATGCCGCTGCTCACGGGTTAAACCACGTAGTAGAACTAGCGGTGTGCTATCTGGCAAAGATTGCTCGTTAGTTAATACCATAGCGAGATGGCCTCAGCCTTAAGTTGCTCGCGCTGCGGTACGGGTAACCAATGTTGATAAGACAACGTTGCATTAATTAAAAAGTTAATCAGGATCAGATGGCTGCGTAATACCCGCTTTACCCTGTGCGGCTTAATCGGATGAAACATGCCTAAGCTAGATAATAACTGAAAGGGATTTTTGCGTACCCAGTTCCACGAGCCCATTTCCAGCGTTAAGGGGAG
>CAZNXI010000169.1:0-6338 GCA_964577005.1 uncultured Rheinheimera sp. | reverse complement strand
TCGGTTTAACCAATGTAAAGATAGACTATTGTGATAGCTCTTCTGCAGCCTTTGCTAAGGTAAAAGAACTACAAGATCCGACAATTATCGCTATTGGTGGCGAAGAGGGTGGTAAGTTATACGGCTTAGAGGTACTTACTCGGCAACTGGCCAACCAAAAGGATAATGTCAGCCGCTTTATTGTGGTGGCGCGTAAAGCCGTGAATGTGGCAAAAGCTATCCCTGCCAAGACGACGTTTATCATGTATACGGGACAACAGCCAGGTGCTCTGGTCGAGGCCTTGTTGGTGTTAAAACAACATGGTATTAGCATGAGTAAGCTGGAGTCACGGCCTATTCCTGGCAATCCTTGGGAAGAAATGTTTTATGTTGATGTCGCCGCCAATCTTAATGACTATGCCATGACCAGAGCTTTGGAAGAGCTAAATGGTATTACAAAATTCGTTAAGGTACTGGGATGCTACCCTAGTGATGATATTACGCCGACCCAACCACAAAGCTAAGTAAGAACAGATGCCAATCCGTTAAAGATTGGCATCCTTACCAATGCTTAAAAGGTTAATACCTCGCCTTGCATTGGGATCTGCGCTGCAATACCTGCATCGGCTAGTTTTTGCTGTAGCACTAATTGAGCCTCAGGTTCACCATGCACCAGATAAAAATCGGGAGTACCCGTCACGGCTTTAGCCCATTGCAATAGCTCAGACTGTCCAGCATGCGCAGAAAAACCGCCTATGGTGTGTACTTTGGCTTTAACCACAATATCCTGACCAAACATTTTAACTCGCTTTTCACCATCCACCAGCCTTCGGCCTAAGGTTCCTCGGGCTTGAAAACCGACAAAGACTAAATGGTTAGTATTTTTCCAAAGGTTATGTTTTAAATGATGTACTATCCGACCACCATTACACATGCCACTACCGGCAATAATAATGGCACCCTGCGTCACTCGGTTAATCGCCATGGAATCTTCAATGCTGGCAGAGAGCTTTAACATCGGTAGCAATTGCTCTAAGGTCATGCCCTTTTTGTAACCGATACGCTCCAAATCGGCGTGATCGAGGCGATGCAAAAACTCATCATAAATCTTAGTGATACTGATGGCCATTGGGCTATCTAAAAAGACCAAGCGCTGCTTTAAACGCCCCTGACGATGTAATAATGCCAAATAATATAAAATCTCTTGCGAACGACCTAGGGCAAACGCAGGAATAAACACATTGCCGCCGCCATCATAAGCTTCGGCTAAGGCGTCAGCAAATTCTGCAATGGTATGCTCTAAAGGCTGGTGATCGCGGTTACCATAGGTACTTTCCATTAACACGATATCGGCTTGGCCAATCTCTGTTGCTGCTGGCAGTAATACGGTAGCAGGATTGCCCAAATCACCCGAGAATACCAATTTACGCATCGCCTGTTTACCTTTGAGCCATAACTGCACTATGGCTGAGCCAAGGATATGGCCAGCATCGGCAAACTCCAGCTCTACACCCGCTAAGGGAAAGCCCCGTTTGTTATAGCTAAGCGTATGCACTAACTCCGACACTCGTTCGACATCTTTTACTGCCATCACCGGTTCTTGTATCTTCTTGCCAGCACGGGCGGCTTTTTTGTTTTGCCATTCTAAATCTTTTAAATATAAGTTGACGGAGTCTTTTAACAACACGGGCAATAACTCAGCAGTACCCGGTGTACAGTAAATTTTTCCTTTAAAACCCTTGGCCACCAATAATGGCAGTAACCCGCTATGGTCAATATGGGCGTGCGATAAAATCACCGCCTCAATTTCTTTGGGTTTAAAAGGAAAACGGAATTTATGCCATTCCCTGACTTGATCAGCCCCCTGCACCATGCCGCAATCTAACAAGAATTGCTGTTGGTTTAATTTTACTAAATAACAAGAACCGGTTACCTGCTGAGCCGCTCCAATAAACGTTAAACTGGCATTAACTGGCATACTGTATATCCTCATGTGTCGATTCAGACTGAATTGTCTCGGTACTACCTTGTAAATTGGCTAACGCTAACATCGCTCTGGTTAACTGCTGATTAAAACGACGCAACTGTGCAATGCGTAACAATTGATCACCACCAGAATCATTACTTACCCGCTCCGTTAACACCAGTAAGTAGAGTTGATCTTTAATTTTTTGGCGCTGGCGCATCAGATCGCGATAACCACTGCGAATGATTTGTGCATCTGCGGGTAAATGGGCAGCTTGCAGTTGCTGCCAAAAGGCCTGTTCAGGCACAAAAAAAGTCGGATCACGTTGTGCTTGCAAAGCGAGCTCAGGTAGCAACTGTAAGGTCATCTCTAAGCGTAATAAATTTTTAACCAACTCATTTAAGGCTTTTGACTCTGGCGCCGCTAAAGGGCTCTTACCTAATTGTAATAAGTAATGATTAATGTCATTTTGTAGCTGTCTGATATTTTCTTGGGTATCGTTATTCAGGGCTTTCCCCTCACTCAATAGTAACGCTTGGCTACTAATCAGTTGGGCCACTCGAATGCTCTCCATACTCAGTGTTTTGATAGCAACGGCCGGAATACTCAAGCTCGAGGCATCTAACGAACGAAGTTGACCTATCTTTTGCGCACGGAAACGCCCATTTAAAAACAGCACTAAACGGCCTGTCAGTGGCCACATTAAGATCACGCCTAAAATATTAAAGCAGGTATGAAACAGTGCCAAACTGATTGCCGGATTGGGATCTTGAAACAGCGCATTTTGGATAATATTGATTAACCACAACAACGGGTTCAACACAATAATCGCCACAACACCGGTAATAATATTAAAGATAACATGCAGCATCGCTAAACGTTTGGCTTTAGCTGTTGCTGCTAAGGTTGAAATAATGGCGGTTGAGGTAGTACCAAGATTGGCGCCAATCACAAAGGCAGCCGCTAGGGGTAAAGGTAATACTCCTGCCGAAACCGCTGTGATCACAAGCGCAATAACAGCAATAGAAGCTTGCATCACCACACTTAACAGGGTGCCAAGTAATACCCCGAGTAAAATGCCCCAGAAACCTAATTGACTTAGAGCGGCAAATTCAATATCAACAAATACCGCATCGAAACTGTCTTTTAAGTAAGCTAACCCTAAGAAGAATATGCCAAAACCAATAAGCGCTTCTCCGATCCCCTGAGCTCGGCTCGGCTTTGCAAAGAGTTTTAAGATAGCACCGACACCAATCATGGGCAGTGCTAGGGCATCTATTTTGAACTGTAAACCGACTAGGGCGACAAACCAACCCGTTAACGAGGTCCCGACATTACTACCATAAATCACAAAAGCTGCGTTGTTTAACGACAAAATTCCAGCGTTGACGATGCCAATGGTTGTAACAGTTAATACAGTAGAAGATTGCACTGCCACAGTAGCCGCAGTACCAAATAACAGCCCTTGCCAAGCGCGAGCCGTCCAGCGCTGTAAAAATTGCATTAATGCTGGACCCGCGGCAGTTTTTAAACCTTTGCTTAACCAGTCCATGCCCAGCAAAAGTAAACCTAATGCACCTAAACCCATCAAAATATCAGACCACATATTTATCCTTTTGTGTTTTATCTGTTATAACGCAACTATAAAGTGGGTTAACTGCGCTGCATCAAATAACTATGCAGATTCTTTATCTTAAGGATTTATCTTATGTCAGATCATCACTTACTGCACAAGCGACATTTTGCTACAGCACAGGATTCATTAGACGCTATAGCCCGCTTACAAGATCATCAATCATACAAGCTCGCCTTTGCAGATAGCGATTTGCTGATGCAAGACGAATTGCGGCATGTGAGGTTACAATTAGAATATCTGAAACCACAGATGGTTTTAGAGCAACATCATATTAATGCCACCGTAGTGGTATTTGGCAGTGCGCGCTTTTTATCAGCTGAGCAGGCGAAACAAAATCTGCAACAGGCTCAGCAAGCTTATGATACGGATCCTTCTAGCATAGCCGCACTTAATCTACTGAATATGGCAAAACGGGATGTTCGCAATAGCCTGTATTACAGTGCTGCGCAAACCTTTGCTAGCTTGGTCACTGCGCATAGTCACGCTAAACCTGAATCGGCATTAATGATTATCAGCGGTGGCGGGCCTGGTATTATGGAGGCCGCCAATCGCGGTGCCATGGACGCCAATGGTAAGAGTATTGGTTTAAATATCGTGCTGCCTAAAGAGCAAAACCCCAATCCTTATATCACACCGGAATTTTGTTTTCAGTTTCACTATTTCGCTATCCGCAAAATGCACTTTTTACAACGCGCACGCGCTTTGGTCGCATTTCCTGGCGGCTTTGGTACCCTTGACGAACTTTTTGAAACATTAACCCTTATTCAAACTCGCAAAGCCGAGCGTGTTCCGGTCATTTTGTACGATAAGGCATTTTGGCAAAGATTGATTAACTTTGACATGCTGGCAGAAGAAGGCTTAATCAGCCCACAAGATCTGGAGCTTATTCAGTATGTCGATACGCCAGAACAAGCCTGGCAAATTATTTATGATTTTTATCAATTAGGCGCTACTGCCAACGACTGATATTGCTAGCATAGCCTAAAACCAAAAATAAGCTGGGCGCGTTAGCTGCGCCCATCAGCGGCTTTTTGCAGTAATTGCTTACTTTCCTGTAAAAACTGCTCTGCTAAGTCACCAAAAAACGCTTGCCCCTTAGCAAACTCAGCCATTAAGCCTGCTTTATCTTGGGTTTGCAGTAAAGCTAAGAGTTGCGAGAAGCGCTGCTGATAACGACTCAGTAATGCTGCCACATCACTAGAGGACAGCATAATGTCGGCATAAAGCTCGGCATTTTGCGCAAATAATCGCCCCACCATTGCCAGCTCTAACCGGTAAATGGGTGAGCTTAGCGCCAGCAACTCCGGTAGATTGGCTTGCTCTTCTGCCAAATGCACACCATAGACTAAAGATGAAAAATGCCGCATGGCTTGAATAAGCTGCATGGCCTGATCATGTTCATCGGCACCTTTAAAGCTAATTTCTGCGCCCCAAATAACCAATTGCTTTAACAGCCATTGATAGTCTGCTTCACCGCGACCATGACAAGCTACCACAACTTGTTTAATCAAATTATGGATATCCGGACCAAACATTGGATGCAACCCCAGCACCGGGCCGGGATGTTTTGCTAGCATCGCCTGCAAGGGTTTAGCCTTGATACTAGTCAGATCGGCTAAAACACAGTGGGCTGGTAAAGGTGGCAATTGCGCAATCACCTGCTCAGTCAGCGTTATGGGTACCGCTAGTAATACCAGCACCGCATCATGGCAAAGCTGTTCTGCATGCAGCCAATCTTGCTGCTCTAAAATCACCACCTGATAGCCAGAGCGCTCGAGCAAACTGACAAAACGAGCGCCCAAGGCACCGGCACCACCGACCACGACCACTTTTCCGCCCGCGGGGCGACAACACACAAAGTGATTGTCTTGGGTGGCATAAGATTCGCGCATTATCCGCCGCAGAATATCCTCTACTAGTGCCGGCGATACACCGGCCTGCTCTGCTTGCTGCTGCCTGGCGTGTAACAACGCTTGTTCACGCTCCGGTACATAGACGGGTAAGGCAAATTGTTGTTTCACTTGCCCCACCTGAGCCGTTACTTTAGCGCGCGCAGCCAAAAGTTTAACCAGGTCGCTGTCGATAGCGTCAATCTGTTCCCGTAAAGGCTGTAACGCCTGCTGTGCAGTCTCTAACGTCATCTTGTTACGCCACCGCCTGCAGGGGCAACATTTGCTGATGTAAACGTGCCAACAAGGTCGCGGTAGTCTGCCAATCAATACAGGCATCAGTGATCGAAACCCCATAATGCTCGGCCTTACCCTTTACCAACTTTTGATTACCCGCGTTCAGGTGGCTTTCCAGCATAATACCGATAATCGCTTCATTACCTGCCAAACGCTGTGCCAATACGTCCTCAGCAACGGCAGGCTGGCGATTATGATCTTTGCTCGAATTGCCATGGCTACAATCTACCACTATACCTCGCGGTAATTTCAACTTGTCTAGTTGCTCCAAAGCCGCCTTGATACTAGCCGCATCGTAATTAGGCTGCACACCACCCCGTAAAATAATATGACCATCTGGGTTACCCGCGGTTTGCACCAAACTGACTTCGCCTTTTTGGTTGATCCCAAAAAAGGTATGGCCACTTGCCGCAGACTGTAAAGCATTAAGCGCTACGCTCAGACTGCCGTCAGTACCGTTTTTAAAGCCAACCGGCATAGAAAGACCACTGGCCATTTCGCGGTGTGTCTGGGATTCAACGGTACGAGCGCCAATCGCCGCCCAGCTAATTAAATCAGACATATATTGTGG
>CAZNXI010000168.1:0-6363 GCA_964577005.1 uncultured Rheinheimera sp. | reverse complement strand
GTTGTTATGCTATACAAGTTACTGGTGTGTCGTGTAAAGCGCAACTGTTTTTTGTGATGGTTAAAATATCATTTTTTAAAAAAATTCTTTTTAATCAATAAATTGAAAATTAAGCTTGGATTTTGGTATTTTTTATTTTTAAAGTTGCCATGGCATATTTGAATTGATTTGGTTGTTATTTGCGCATGTTGTATAGTCATTTGTGGTTGCGCTTTAGTTTTTTAAAGCACAGCCGATAACTAAATGACATCGTATTAAATCGGAGGCTTAGATGGACGTGTTAATGCCATTTCTACAACGTACACCGGGCACGCCGATCGAACAAGATCCGCGCTTGGTGCTGCCGGTATTTAAGGATGCACGTCTGACGCCTTTGAATAAGTATGAACAGAAATACCTTATTTTGCAGCGGGTAAGCAAACGTAAGAAAGGTGATGATAATTATCCACCCGCCCCCTATACCACGCCTGAAGAAGAGCTACATGTTGATAAAGATGGGCATTTGGATATTTTTGTCTAATCCAGCATCTCTCTTACGGTCAAATTCAAAAATAGTGTCTGAATTTAGGGATAAACAAGGCATAATACTCGACTAATTTATATTTCGTGTAGCCTGCTGCAGTTGATTACAGCAAAGTAGCATTATGCTGCCAGATGGAGTGTCAGTGAGGTATTGCGGGTTCTTAGTATTTAGCAGGTTGAGTGATGAGCAATAAAGCCGCAAGCGCTTTTGCCGAACAAGGCACCTTAGCCAAGCAGATCCCTGGCTTTAAACCACGTGCTGCGCAAGTCGCTATGGCAACCGCAGTGGAAAAAGCTATCCAGCAAGATGGGGCACTGGTTGTTGAAGCTGGAACGGGTACCGGTAAAACCTATGCCTACTTAGTGCCTGCGTTACTATCAGGCAAAAAGGTGGTGTTATCCACCGGCACCAAAAATCTGCAAGAGCAGCTTTATTTCCGTGATTTGCCTACGGTGTTGCAAGCCTTAGCGCTGCCCATTAAAACCGCTTTATTAAAAGGCCGTGCTAACTACCTGTGTTTGTTCCGGTTAGAGCAGCATTATCAGCATGTGCCGGTCGCCGATCCGCAGCTGATCGCCGATTTAAGTTTAATCAAAAAATGGTCATCTGAAACGCAAAGTGGCGATATTGGCGAGCTAACCTATATTGCCGAAGACTCGAAAGCGCTGCCCTATGTCACCAGCACAACCGATAACTGCCTGGGTAAAGACTGTCCGGTGTATGAAGACTGTCATTTATTAAAAGCCCGTAAAGAAGCGCAAGCTGCTGACTTGGTGGTGGTGAATCATCACTTATTTTTTGCGGATTTGGCTTTAAAAGATACCGGCTTTGGCGAACTTCTTCCTGAGATGGAAGTGGTCATTTTTGATGAAGCACATCAGATCCCTGATATTGCCAGCGAATACTTTGGCGAGCATTTTTCTAGTCGCATTTTGCAAGATCTTTGTAAAGATATTGAATTAGTTGGTAAAAGCGAGCTGAGGGACGTTATCCAGCTTAGCAAGGCGGCTGATAAGGTGGCCAGCCTAACCCGCGACTGGCGGCTGCAATTTGCTGCCGATCCCACCCGTGGCAATTGGCGACACGCCTATCAACAGCCCGCCATGCAAACCGCCATCACCCGTATCAATGATGCGCTAGATATGCTGTATCAAATTGTTAAAAGCAGCTTAGGGCGCAGTCAAACACTAGATAATTGCTATGAGCGTTTAGCGCAGTTAAAAACGCAATTACAAAAACTGCTGCAAGTGGAGCAAACTGGCGTGAGCCTTTGGTTTGAAACCACTAAGCTACATGTGGGGTTACATTTAACCCCACTGAGTATTGCCGATAAATTTAAAAAACTGGTTTTTGCTGAGCAGCGCAGTTGGATCTTTACCTCGGCCACCTTATCGGTGGATGCCGGCTTTAGCCATTATCAGCAGCAAATGGGCTTAACGGGGGCGGATACCTTATTACTAGAAAGTCCTTTTGATTACGCCAAACAAGCGCTACTTTGCGTGCCGCGCTTTATGCCAGAGCCACACGAACCGGCGATGGCACATGCGTTACTCACCATGGCCATTGACTTGATCACCGCGAATAACGGCCGCTGCTTCTTTTTATTTACCAGCCACCGGATGTTGCAATGGATGGCGGCAGCTTTACCCGAGCAAATTCGCCAACCGGTATTGGTACAAGGTTCTACGGGGAAGCGCTTGTTATTGGAACAATTTGTACAATTAGAAAATGCCGTATTACTGGGTACCGGCAGTTTCTGGGAAGGGGTAGATGTACGTGGTGATACCCTAAGCTGCGTGATTATCGATAAGTTGCCTTTTGCCTCGCCGGATGATCCCTTATTGCAAGCACGGAGTGAGGATTGCGCCATGCGTGGCAAGGATCCCTTTGCCGAAGTACAATTACCTCAGGCAATCATTACCTTAAAACAAGGGGTAGGGCGGCTCATTCGCGATGTCACCGATCGCGGCGTGCTGGTGATCTGTGATAATAGACTGGTGACTCGGCCCTATGGTGCCACCTTTTTAAAGAGCTTGCCGCCGATGCGCCGTACTCGCGATCTGGCAGAGGCCAGCGAGTTTTTAAAACAGCTACAACAAGGAAACACATGATTTTTTTAGCCTTAGATACCTCCACCGAGGCCTGCTCTGTTGCCTTAAGTTATAATGGTCAACTGCTGGCGCTGGATGAAGTCTGCCCGCAGCAGCATAGCAAGCGTATTTTACCTATGGTGCAGCAGGTGCTGGCCGAGGCGGGTGTGAGCTTAAATCAACTCAATGGCATCGTGTTTGGCCGTGGGCCAGGCAGTTTTACCGGTGTGCGGATTGGCGTCTCGGTGGCGCAAGGGTTGGCCTTTGGCGTTGATGTACCGGTGTATGGTGTGTCAACCTTAGCGGCCATGGCGCAAGCTGCGGCCAAGCTAACAGCAGCAAAGCAAGTGATAGCGGCAATTGATGCGCGGATGGCAGAGGTGTATTTGGCGGCCTTTGCGCTAGATGCCCAGGGCTTGATGCAACCGATAAGCCCAGAAATTGCGGCAAAACCCGCTGCTTTGCCAGCGGTGGTGACGGATTTAACCTTTGACCGCGATCTGATCGGTGTCGGTACTGGCTGGCAAACCTATGCGACTGAGCTACAGGCAGTATTGCCTGCCACTATTGCCGAAGCTATTTTATACCCCAGTGCACAGTTTATGTTGCCGTTTGCCAACAGTGCCTGGCAAAACGATTGTTTTGTAGCGGCCGAGCTTGCCGAGCCGGTGTATGTGCGTGATGAAGTCACCTGGCAAAAACTACCGGGGCGCTAAGCTTTGCCTGATATAGCGTGGTTGTTATAACTTGTTATCTTGATGATGACTGCGCCATTCTGGTGGTTTGATCAGATGCTTAATCCTTTGCGACCATGACTTGGCTTGCTTGATATCTTGAAAAAGATCGACATATTCATGCGTCCATAAGCTCACTAAATCCTGCCCTCTTAGCGGTGTGGTAATGCCGTAAGTGGGCGGATCTATACGTTCTTCAGCTGCAAAAGTGCCAAACCAGCGATCCCAAATAATCAGCACGCCACCGTAATTACGATCGATATAACCGCTGTTTCGGCCATGATGCACGCGGTGATGGCTAGGCGTATTAAAAATGAGTTCAATGATGCGGGGCAGTTTACCAATCAGCGTCGTATGGATAAAAAATTGGTAGACCAACGACAGCGCAAAGGCGATGCCAATCCATAATGGATTAAACCCCAGCCAAGCCAGCGGCACATAAAACAGCCAATTTCCGTTAAAAATATTGGTGGCATTTTGCCGCATCGCGGTAGAGAAATTAAAGCGGGTAGAAGAGTGATGCACGATATGCGCGGCCCAAAACCAGCGTACCCGATGACTACAACGGTGCATCCAATAAAAGCAGAAATCTACCGCTATAAAGGTCAGGAACGCAGTATAAAAGGTCAGTTCCAGTGTCCAAAGGCGATGATAATACGCCAAAGCAAACACGGGAAAGGCGATTAAGCCAGCAAAAAGTAACTCGGTCAGTTGATAACCGGCACCGAGCATAAAATTTTTAATTGCTTCGGGCAGATCCATCAATTTAGGGTCGTGACGGATCTTTAAATATTCCCAAGTTGCCACGCCAATAAAAAACGGCGTAGCAACCACAAAAATCGCCTGACGAGCGTCCAACGCCAACCAATGGCTTAACCACTGCCAGATTGGCGCCAAGCCACTTTGTAGCCATAACTCTTGCAAAGACGTCAGCATAGTGTGCTTCCTCGTTTCCCCCTACCTTTTAGCATTTTGCCGTGGTCATTCCGATAAAAATTGACAATTCACGCCATCTTCATGATGATAAGTTATCAGCAAGCAAAAATTAACCTTATGCATGTTCCCGGGATCTGGACTTCGCTGGCGCTACTCTGGCTGCAGCAACAACACCTTACTGACGATAACTTGTTGCAATTATTATTGCGCTGGCAGCGTCAACGGCAAATTCCGCTCAGTTTGTGGCAGCAAGCCTTGCAACGCTGTGTTACGTTACAGCCGCAACGGTCCCCTGAGTTAGCCATAGGAGCAAGGATTAGTGCAGATCATTTGGGTAAACTTGGCTACCTCGTTCAGGCCAGTGCGACGATGCAGGAGGCGTTGCAAGCTTATCAACGCTATGAACCGGTGTTTTATGGTGAGCAATGGCTTAGCACAGCACAAAGTGACGACCGCATCGTATTAAGTTGGCCTGTCATGACCACAAGCTACCCATTAGCGGATGCGGTAGCGATAGCCGCCTTAGTCAGTTTTATCCGACAGCAATTAGGCTCAACCGTTAGCCCATTACAGGTCAGTTTTGTTGGTCAACTGAGTGCGACACAACTGCACGATTATCGCGAATTTTTCCAATGCCCAGTGCTCAGTCAGCAAACGGCTGTCAGTGTCACCTATCCGCTATCAGTCTTGGCCGCACCCATGCCATGGCGTGATCCTGTGCTACAGCAGCGTATGGATCAGCAAGTTTCGGCGATGTTAAAGCGCTTGCCTAAGTCCAGCGCACTTGAGCAGCAATTACAGCAAGTCTTACTCAGATTACTGGTGCAAGGTGAGCCTAGTTTAGTGCAAGTTGCACGTGCGCTGCACCTGTCAAGCCGAACCTTGCAGCGCCGTTTACAACAGCATGGGTTAAGCTGGCAACAATGGTTAGATCAGAGTCGAGTCGAATTGGCTGGGCACTATTTTCAAGATCCAACCTTGAGTAACAGTGATATCGCGTTATTGCTCGGATTTTCAGAGCAAAGTGCTTTTAACCGAGCCTATCGACGCTGCACTGGCACCTCGCCAGCCAAAGCTCGGCGTTATGTAATTCAGTCGTTATTTCAACCAGTAAAGGTTAGTCATGAATAAACCGCTACAGCAGTTAATCAATCAACAAGGACAAGCTGAGTTGGGTGTGTTCGCTCAGCCAGTGGTACAGATTAATTATCAAGATTTTGATTTACGCACCCCGATGGATCGGCGTCTTGGTGCCTTAGCCAAATATTTAAAATTTAACCAGTTTCAGTTTATTGGTTTAACGAATTCACGGTTTTTGCTCGGCATTGCCATTGTGGATTTAAAATGGGTCGGGCATGCTTTTGTGTACTGTTATGATTTAACCAGCCATGAACTCAGCGAGTTTAGTTTTAAGCAGTTGTTCAGTGTTAAGACGAGAATTGATCTTCAGCCTAATGCTGGCGAAGCGCTATTTGTCTCAGGTAAAAACAGCATAAAGATCACCGCAAGCACAAAACCAGGGCAGCGAGTGGTGGAAGTGCATTTGCCAGCACTAACATTATCCGCCTTAATCGCAGAGCAACAGCCCTATCAGCCTTTGGCACTTTGCACCCGCGCGGGTTATCAAGGCTGGGTTTATACGCAGAAAACGGCGGCGCGGCTTTGTTCTGGCAGCCTCATTTGGCAGCAGCAACACTATGATTTGCAGGCCTTGGCGACTTTAGCCTCGGTTGACTGGACGGCAGGCTTTATGCGCCGCGAAACCAGCTGGAATTGGGCGAGTTTATCTTGCTTTTTAGCGGATGGTCGGCGTTTAGGGCTCAATCTAGCGGCTGGCGTTAATGAAACGGGCTTTACCGAAAATGCCCTGTGGCTGGAAGATAAACTGGTAAAGCTAGGCAGCAGCCACTTTCAGTTTACTCGAAAAGACGCTACAGCACCTTGGGTGATTACGACTGACGATAGCCAAGTTAACTTGCGCTTTGAGCCAGCGAATTATCGTAGTGAAAAAGTGAATTTAGGTTTTTTGGCGTCTAACTTTAAGCAGCATATGGGGCGCTTTTATGGTGAAATTCGGCTA
>CAZNXI010000167.1:0-6380 GCA_964577005.1 uncultured Rheinheimera sp. | reverse complement strand
CTGGTCAGGTCCGGAAGGAAGCAGCCACAGTTTATGACGTATGTGCCGGGATGTGGCTGGTGGGATTGCCACCCACCATGCCAATATGGTTGAACATTACTGATTGTCTAAAAAATTCATTGCCCGACTCACGGCTTCTTTTACTTTCAGCGTCATTTCAAACCGCTCGCTCTGTGGTAAATAAAACGCCATGTCTACTTCATAGCGGATATAACGAGGCGGTAATAAATTCAACGAGATACAACATAGATCAGCTAAATACTCGCTGTCTTTTTCTTGCTCAACACCCAGTGCAGCAATATGTTCTAATACCAATTTTTCATAATAGTTATGAATATCGTCATCCAGTTTCATGGTTAGGCTCTCTTTCCGAGTTGGTAAGGTATTAAGCATAATCAGCTTCGTGCGAAAAGACCACAGAAAGATTGAGTTAGTAAGCAGCCTTGTTACAATGCGGCAAAACAATACGAAGAGTGTGTCGCATGCAAAAAAATACTACCCCCTGTTACTACGGCGATTATCTGCAACTAGACAAAATTCTCACGGCGCAAGCCCCAGAAAGTGCCCGCTATGGTGCTGAAGCGCATGATGAAACCTTATTTATCATTGTGCATCAGGTGTATGAGCTTTGGTTTAAGCAAATCTTACATGAGTTAAAAGCGGTAATGGCGGTATTTGCGGCAGAAGAAGTCAAAGACGAGCAGCTGACCGGCATAGTGCATAAACTCAAACGGATTATTAGTATTCAACAATTGCTCAATCAGCAAATTGCGGTACTCGAGACCATGACACCGCAAGACTTTATGGCATTTCGCGACTACTTAGTGCCGGCGTCCGGTTTTCAAAGCATCCAATTTAAAATGTTAGAAATTGGCTTAGGTTTGAAAAGTGAGTATCGGATCGATTTTGATAAAAGCTCGTTTTATAGCCGTTTAAATCAGCCAGATCGTGAATTTTTACAAGGGTTAGAGCAACAGCCGAGCTTATTTGAGCGAGTTGAGAAGTGGCTGGAACGGATGCCCTTTTTACAATTTAATGATTTTAGCTTTTGGCAAATGTATCAACAGGCTACGCAAGGTATGCTGGCGCATGATAAAGCCATCGTGGAGCAAATCGAGCAAATAGCAGAACATGAACGCGAGTTACAACTCAATGAAATTGCGCGTACTCATGAGAAATTTGCTGCGTTATTGGATGAAAGTAAATATCAAGCACTCCAGCAAGCCGGTAGCTTCCGCTTAAGTCAAAAAGCCATGCTGTCAGCTTTGTTTATTAATTTGTATCAGGAAGAGCCGATGTTTAATTTGCCCTTTCAGTTATTGACTTGTCTAACAGAGGTGGATGAGCAACTAACGATTTGGCGGTATAAGCATGCCATGATGGTGCAGCGGATGTTAGGCAGCAAAATCGGCACTGGAGGCTCTTCGGGTCATGACTATTTAAAGCGTACCACCGAAAAAAATCGGATTTTTACTGACTTGTTTAGCATGGCGACATTTTTATTACCTAAAACCGCCTTACCGGCCTTACCGCCAGCGATTAAACGCCAACTAGGTTTTTATTTCGCGCCCCAAGCTTGAACCAAACACAGTGAAGGCCGCTTTGAACAGCTGCAGATGCACGTTGCTCAGCGCGGTTAAGTCGCGTTGATAGCCGCCACCGATCACTGCCGCAACAGGGATGTTGCGTTGCTGGCAGCTGGTGAACACTCGCAGATCGCGTTCTGCTACTGCCTCAGTACTTAACTGTAAAAGCCCTAAATCATCATCTTGATGCACATCGACGCCTGCATCGTACAGCACTAATTCCGGCTGATACCAATTTAGTAAGGTCTCTAAGCTTTGGCTAACGGCCTCTAAGTACTCGGCATCAGTGCAGCTAGGGCTTAGGCCGATATCCCAATTTGATACTTGTTTGCGTGCTGGGAAATTTTTTTCGCAGTGGATTGAGGCGGTAATAATGCCGGGGTTATCTTGAAAAATTTCTGCTGTGCCATCCCCTTGATGGACATCTAAATCAAAAATTAAAATCGGGCCTACCCCTTGTTGCTGCAAGGTTTTCGCAGCAAAAGCAAGATCGTTAAATAAACAAAACCCACTGCCTGCGTTAGCAAAGGCGTGATGATAGCCGCCACTTAAATGTAGTGCCACGCCATGGGTTAAGGCATGCTCTGCGGTTTGTAAAGTACCGCCGAGCGATGTCAAAGAGCGTTGAATAAGTTGTTCTGACCACGGGAAGCCGATGCGTCGCATCGCTTTTGGATCCAGCTTGCCGTTACAGAGCGCTTGCACATAGTCTGGACAATGCACCGTGTTAAGCGCGTGCGCTGTGACGGGGGAGGCTGTAGTAAAGTGACTCTCCGGGACACCCAGCGCTAATAAACTCTGATAGAGAGTGCGGTATTTGCCAATAGGATAGCGATGGTTTAGCGGTAAATCGAGTTCACTGTAGCACCTATGATAAATCAACGGCGGTAAGGCTAAACTCATGATCGTTGTCCCGTTTCCAGTTGCTGTATCGCTTGTTCTACTTCATTAATGGCTTTGCGACAACGCCCAAGACGGGCATGCAAGGCAAGCGTTTTCAGTGTGGCGTCACTGCTGGTATCGCGTTCAGCTAACCGCACCATATCCAGTAAGCGGTTTTCAAATTGTTGATACTCACTTAACTGTTGGTATAGCTGTTGGCTGCTAGCGGCAAGCTGTTGCACGACCGCTTTGGTGCGTAGGTTTACTGCGGCTAATTGTCGTAGATCACGGTTACGAAAGGCTAAAGTAAGCGCATTAATCTGGGCATTTAGCCGTTCAGTCAGGCGTTGTCTGGCCGCGCTGGAGAGTTGCTCACCTTGCTGTTGCAGATGCTCAAGGTGCCTGAGGCTTTCTAACACATAGTCAGCTAAATCAGGGGAGCGACAACTAAACAAGCTTGAGTCAAACCAATGTTGTGGTTTGCCGAGTTTTTTCTTTGCATCAAGCTGTTGCGCCCAGCTTAAAAGTTGTTGCAATTGTGCCTTTAACTGGCTAATTTGGCGCTGTGTCACGCTATTCATCCATGTTGTCCCCAAGCTTGCCAAGCCAAACGCACGGCAATGGCAATGACCACGCTAATAAAAATCGGACGAATAAACTTGCTGCCAAAGCGGATAGCAGAATGCGCACCCAGCCAGGCTCCAAACATTAAACATAGCCCCATGGCAATGCCCAGCTTGAAATGGACATGACCTAAAATAATAAATGCCGCCAAAGAAAAACCATTACTAACAAAATTCATGGTTCGTGCCACACCGCTAGTCAGCAACATATTAATTTTATACATTGCCATGGTGGATACCATCCAAAAGGCACCCGTACCTGGGCCGGCAACACCATCATAAAAGCCTAGCGTGAGGCCTTGTATACGCTGTTGCCAATAAAGCTTGCGACTTGGCTCAGGTAAGGTTAGGCGGTCGTCTGGCTGCATTCGATTAAATAGGGTGTAGATGGCGGCAAATAAGATTAACAAAGGCAGAATCTTTTCCAGTAATTCAGTACTTAGCTGGTCAACCACTAAGGTGCCGAGCAGTGCGCCTAGAGCGGTAAATAGGACACTATAACGCCAATAGACGGGGTCAAATAGCTTTTTCCGATAGTAGGTCAATGAAGCGGTAAGTGAGCCAAAGGTTGCGGCCAGTTTGTTGGTGCCCAGAACCACGTGGGGGGGTAAACCTGCTGTAAGTAATGCCGGTACCGTTAATAAACCACCGCCCCCCGCAATGGCATCAATATAGCCAGCAATAAAGGCCACACTGCACAGTAACAGCAAAAGTTCAGTGGTTAGCATGATATCTGGCATGGTCGTACTTTGTCCTGTTAATACTCAATGACGCGGCGAAACGGCGGTAAGGCATCTAACATAGCTTTACCATAGGTTTTACTGACTAAGCGGCGATCTAAAATAATAATCCGCCCTTCATCTTGCTCTTGGCGCAACAGTCTACCACAAGACTGCACCAGTTTTTTTGCCGTTGCTGGAATACTCAGCTGTAAAAACGCATTGCCGCCGCGGGCACTAATGGCCTCGCTTAAGGCTTCTTCTAGTGGCGAGGTGGGCACGGCAAAGGGTAATTTGGTAATAATCAAATTTGTCAGCAGCTTGCCTGGTAAATCGAGCCCCTCCGAGAAGCTTTGTGTACCAAATAAAATACTACGCTGGCCATGTTGTACTTGCTGCGCATGTAGCTGTAATAAAGCTTGTCTGGACGCTTCGCCTTGAACTAATAGAGAAAAGCCTTTATCGCGCAGTGCCTTAGCTACTTGCTGCATTTGCCAATAAGAAGCAAAGAGTACCAGCGAGCCTTCATTAACTTGTAAGTATTGAGGTAAAAGACGCACTAATTCTGCAGTAAACTCAGGCGCGGTAGGTTCACAAGCTGTTTTCGGAATCACAATCTCTGCTTGTTTAGCATAGGCAAAAGGGGAATCCACTTGCAGGCACTGCAGCCCCGGGTGCTCAGTAAGCCCCAACTCGCGTTTGGCATAGTCAAACGAATTAAGCGCCGTTAACGTCGCTGAGCACAACACACTAGCATAAGCTTTGCTAAACAACAGGTTGTCTAATTGCAAACTGGCAGCTAAAGGGCTGGCGTGCAGGAAGAGTGGCGTGGCTGTTGTGTTTTCTCGACTCAGCCAACGCGCTTGCCAAGCTGGCTCTGTTTGCGGATGATGTAACAGTTGCCAAAGTGCATGTTGCTGTTCAAAACGCTGTTTTGCATAGGCTAACTCTTGTAACAGATTATACCAGCTAGAGATCGGTTTTTTTTGCTCTGCCAGCTTAAGTTGGAGTTCTGTTAAACATTTTTCGCAGCCATTAGCTGCTTTTAGTGCATTTTGCCATAGTGTTTCTGCTTGCTGTTGCCAAAGTGTTGGCAGGGCGGCATGCTGAAAGCGATATTCTTGCTGCGTCGCTGTGCTAAACCACTTCGGCAGATAGTCCGTTAAGCTGCGTTCAATGGGTTTAAGCGCGGCAAAAAAGTCGCTCACGGCATCATCGAGTTTTAAAATATCCCGCAAGGCGGTTTCTGGTAAGATATTTTGTAACTGCTGTAAGCTTTTTCTTAGCTTCTCTAACCAACGACCATTATCTGCCAATTGCGCCTGTGCGCTTAAAAGCTCTCTTGCACAGGCGGCTAAATGATGTGCTTCATCAATAACATAGATGCACTCTGCTGGTTCTGGTAATACCGTGTTGCCATTTAATAAATCAGAGAAAAGTAAACTGTGGTTAACCACTAATACCTGTGAATCACTGATTTCCGCTCGCGACAAGTGAAAAGGACAATGTAAATGCTGCCTTTGGGTTTTGCTACAAACATGCGCATCCGCTTGCAAGGTTGCCCAGAGTGAATCGCTGACTGCTTCAGGTAAGGAATCGCGATCGCCTAACCAACGCCGCTCGTGCCACGCTACCTGTAACCGTTGTAAAATTTGCTGCTCTTCCGGCGCAGGTTCGCTTTGGCTAAATAACATAGGTTGTTGAATTTTCTGCTGTAAGCGTTGTATGCAAGCGTAACGCTGTCGACCTTTTACTAAGGTAAAATTAAACTCAAGCCCGCTATATTGATGAAAAAAAGGCAGGTCTTTTAGCACTAATTGTTCTTGCAAAGCGACAGTTGCGGTTGCTACCACCAGCGTCTTTTTTTGCGCCAACGCATAAGGCAAGGTTCCTAACAAATACGCCAAAGATTTGCCTGTACCGGTACCAGCTTCAATTAAACCAATACGATCGTGCCGGTGATAATGCCCAGCAACAATAGAGGCGATTTCAGCAATCAGTTTATTTTGCGTTGGTCGAGGTTGATAGCCCGATAAGCTGGTTTTTAACTGTTGATGAATGGCGCGAATTTGTTGTTTTAAACTCTCAGTTAGCATAGCTGATCTGTATGAATGTACAGTTTTCAAATTGTAACCCGACACGCCTTGCTATGCCATAAATTAAAAAAAAGAGCAGATGATAGAATGTTCATGCAGCAAAGCAGGTATTTTGAGCATTCAGGTCGTCAGCAATTCATTACTTCTTCGTATGTTTTTATTTACTGACGTGCTCTGTGATGGCTGGCGGCGTGATATCGAGAAGGACTACTTTGAATTTTTTTGTTATTTTTTTGTGCTCAAGCGCCGTTATTTCGGAAATATTAAATCGTTAATGTAAAAAAGTAGCTAAGCTGGAGGCTAGTCATCTAATAAATGACCACCGTTGCATAAAATTGTTCCATAAAAGCGGTTGACCAATCTGAAAAATTACGTTTATTATCAGGTGGCGTTACATGCGATGCATTGACCAATTTTGATGCAGTAAATCGCAGATGAGTAATTGACAAAAACAGAATCACTAAAACGTGGTCC
>CAZNXI010000166.1:0-6439 GCA_964577005.1 uncultured Rheinheimera sp. | reverse complement strand
AGCGTCGAATCGCTCAAACACCCGTTTTCTTAAAACCTCAAATCGCCATTTTTCATCGGCTCACTCCAACGGGGGGAGACGCAATAGTTAGATTAGTCTTAGCATATGACTGCTTTTCGCTCAAAGCGCCTATCACTTAGCAACATTGACTTAACCCTAACCGCTATAAACACTTTATCGTTTACCTGCCATCAAGCCTATTAATCGTAAGCCTATCTTGCAGGAAATACCACATCTGAAGCAGAAGATTGCTCTAACTTATTGTATTAATATCCATTTTTAAAAATGGATTCCAAAATTATTCCGGACGAGCCAAAAAAACTTTTTTAATTGATATCGATCCTTGATTTTATACTGTGTGCCAACTAGTATATTTAACTGTGTGGCACACAGTATGTGCTGCATAGTATCGGGAGCACAAAATGACGCAATCGCAACTGGATAAAATTCGCCTAGAACTGCGCCGCGGGGTGCTGGTGTTGGCGGTACTGGCGTCGTTAAAAGAGGCGCATTATGGCTATTCGCTGCGCAAGCAACTTAACGATAACGGTATTGAGATAGATGAAGGTACCTTGTATCCCCTGATCCGCCGTTTGGCAGAGCAAGGGGTATTGGACAGTGAGTGGCAGCAAGGTGAAGGGCGGGAGCGGCGTTATTACCAGCTCTCAGCCAGTGGTCACACTTTACTGGTGCAGTTAACTGAAGAATGGCAACAGCTTAATGGCGCCCTCAGTAATTTACTGGGTGTATCGTCAGAGGAGACAGCATAATGGATATAGTGGCACGTTATATTGCTGCCGTGCAGCGTGAATTACCTGAAGATAAACGCGACGAAATAGGACGCGAATTAAATGCTAATATCCGAGATCAGCTGGATGCGTTAGCCGAGCAAAAAGGCGAGTTGACTGAGGATGATATGGTGGCGGTACTGCTTCAAATGGGGTCTCCGCGCGATGTTGCTGAGCAATTTGTACCTCCGCAGCCGTTAATTAGCCTAAGCTATATGCCGGTGTATCGCTATACCTTGTATATGGTACTGGGGATCCTGTTTGTGCTGCAAATTATTGCCAGCACCAGCGCTTGGTTACATAGTCAGTTTGGGGTGTTGCTGTATCTGAAAAGTATCGCCAGTGGCTTTATCGGTGATGCCTGTCTGGCATTTACTGCAATTACCTTAACTTACATGTTGGTATCGCGGGATGCCAATACTGCAGTTAAAGCCACGCCGAGCTGGCATCCACGGCAGTTACCTGGGGTGGGGCCTGGCTGGCAGCATATCTCCATGCAAAATATTTTCACTGATTTAGGCACCTATGCTTTTTTGCTGGTGGTGATCTGGTATCCATTGGCGCTGACACCTGAGCAGTTAGCCGCCTTACCGATGCGTATCACTGAGTCGACTTGGCAATTTCTGGCGTGGAGTACGCCGGTATTATTGGCTGGTATTGTGCTAAATATTGGGCAACTAAAGCAGCGCTTTTGGAGTCGCAAGATGCTTATTGCCAATATAACGTTAAACGGCGCCTTACTTTTTATATTGTTATATCTTGCGTTTAGTGGCCCACTGTTTATCGTTAAAACTGAGGTATGGCCTTATATATTCAGTACCGAGTCGCTCCACCGCAGTGTGCTCTTAGGGCTGTATATTACGGCTTGTTTCCCTCTTTATGAGTTATGGCGAGATTGTCGGCGGCTAAAACACTTTGGTTAATCTTTGCTAGAGGCTTACTTGCGATAAGCCTCTTCCATTTATTAACACAGGACAATTAGTACTGGCGGCTGCGTTTATTATCCCGCACTAGCCACCAAATTAGGTAGCCAACCAATAATACAGGGGCCAGTGTTACTAAAAAGGTGATCGCAATACCTAAAATTGCGCCCACTAAGCCAACGGCTAGCGCAAATATCCCTGCAATAATCGCGAGGACAGTAGGTAAGCAGTAAATACCGACAATAACTAATAAAACGATAACAAGTGTTCTGTTCATATTAAGATCCTTTTTTGGCAAGTAAGTTAAGTTGTTAGAGTATAATCAAGTGGCATGCCAATATTTTAATTACATTAAATCAATAGCTTATAGTTTAACTGTTGTTTTGCATGGCAATGGCATCTTAGCTTTTAGTCAAAAATGCTAAAAAGTGGTGAAAATGTTAGAGTTTACTTGCTGCGTGATAACACTGTAGAAGATGGGGTTGTAGCAAAATGGCACACCGTAAAAAAACAAAAGGGCGGAGAGCCGCCCTTTTGCTGAAAATACGCTTTAACTTAAAGCTTATTAATTTGTTCTTTTAGCTGATAAGACTTATCGGTAACGATGCTTTCTAAGGTACCAACACGGTCCTTGAGTTTGGCGATTTCTGCTTGCAGTGCTTCGATATCGGCTTTACCTGCTTTCGTTTTGGTTTTCATATGAACTTCATATGCCGAGTAGGCTAAGTAGCCAACAATAGCAGTTATCGCAATTACAAAAGCTAAAGGTTCCATAGTTATCTCCTTGATGATTTTTTATAGCTCTTAGCAAGCGCAGTGCCAATAAAATAAAGCATTGATTAAATTCAAATTAATTTAAAAGCGCTAACTCTTCTTAGTGGAATGTACAAATATTTAGTCAGATTTAGCATAGTCTAGTGGTAAAATTAACTATCGAGTATGAATTTTTGTAAGGCTTTATGACTGACGAACAGTGGATGCGCCACGCTTTAATGCTAGCTCAACGCGCCGAGCAACTTGGCGAAGTGCCCGTTGGCGCTGTGCTAGTGAAAGATCAACAGGTCATTGCGGAAGGGTGGAATCAAATGATTCACCTCAATGATCCTTCTGCGCATGCCGAAATGCTGGCCATTCGCCAAGCTGGCCAGCGACTGGCTAACTATCGTCTGTTAGATTGCACGCTTTATGTCACTTTGGAGCCCTGCACCATGTGTGCCGGCGTACTTGTGCATAGTCGCATCAAACGTTTAGTGTTTGGTGCCAGCGATTACAAAACAGGCGCGGCCGGTTCAGTGCTTGATGTCGTGCGCTTTCCAAAGTTTAATCATCAGCTTGAGGTAACGACAGGTGTGTTAGCTGAGGAGTGTGCCAGTATGTTATCTGCGTTTTTTCAACGCCGGCGAGCAGAGAAAAAACAGCTTAAACAGCAGGGGCTTCCAGCAGATGTTGAAAATAAGCAATAAAACTGCGGCGGCGATGATGCACCTTTTTAACTTGTAAATTGCGCTTAATACGGCGGCGGCTAGAAGCCACATCCAGTAAGCGACGCCGGCGTTTAAGTGCCGGTTTTTTCCGTTTTAGCATTACAACTCCTTAACGTCTTGGTATTAGCAGGATAATAGGGCTGCAAAGGCCGAACTACAAGATGGTAGTATGAATTTATTATGAAACTGCCGTTACAGTCTCTTTACGGTTGTGACGTTTCTGAAGTCAATGGTTCGACTAACTGTTCGATTAATTTCTGCCGTTGTTGCTCTAATCTGAGTTCTAATTGTTGCCGCTCATCAACCGCCACCAAAGTGTCGTAATAACGCCGAATATTCTCCACATACATAGCGGCTTCATCACCGCGAGCAAAACCAAAGCGCGTGTGCTGATAAACCGATCTTTTGCGCAGTAAAGGTAAGCGCTGCTTTACCTCTAACCACTTATCCGGATCCGCGCCGTCGCGTTGCGTTAAACGCCTAGCATCTTCGACGTGTCCCCAGCCGATATTATATGAGGCTAAGGCAAACCATAGCCGATCTGGCATCGGAATGCGCTCAGGGATCCGCCGTAGCAATAGCTGTAAATAACGGCTGCCGCCATCGATACTTTCTTCCGGATCTAAGCGGCTTTCTACACCCATTTGTTTGGCCGTCGGCAGCGTTAACATCATCAGCCCTCTTACCCCCGTGGGGCTGCGGGCTTTCGGATCCCAATGCGATTCTTGATAACTAAGTGCGGCCAGCAAGCGCCAATCTAACTCCGCGGCATATTCAATAAACCAGTTTTTATACTTTGGTAATACATTATCAATGGCCTGTATAAATTTTACGGTATCAACATAGTCAAATTGCTCAATGTGGCCAAAGTAACGATCCTCTAGCGTCACTAAATCACCGTTTTGGTAAACATGGCCAAAATACTCAATAAGCACGCTATACAGGCTATCATCTTGGTTTTTTTGTAATAACCAGCCCACCGGTAAATTCTCATTAACCGTAAAAGCAATTCTTAATTGTGGAAAAAGGCGTCTATTTACTGCCAGTTGATGCGAGTCGGTGAGTGTGTAAGTAATACTGCCTTCCACCACTTTTTGTAAAATTTCATCAGCATCCAATTCTGTTGCTTCGCTAAAAGGGATAGTCAGCGCCTCACTTTGTAAGTTAGCCAAGGTCTCGGCATGGCTGCTATGCGCCATCACAATCACCGGCTGGTCGATATTGCTGAGATCAGAGAGCTGTTGTAGTCGTCGACTACCTTGCCGATAAACCAGCACTTCATTGATCCAGCGATAAGCGGGAGCGGCGCGAAAACGCACCATCCGTGACGGTGTAAGGGTTAACCCACCTGCAATAAAGTCAACCTGCCCAGTGGCTAACTTCTCTTGTAGCTCTTCCAAATCAAAGCTAGGCGCTAAACTAAGCTCTACTCCTAACCGATCCGCCAAGGCTTTTGCCAGCTCATATTCAAAACCGGTTGGCCCATCTACCCCAATATAATAGCTGGTTGGACCATGCAAAATGCCGACGCGTAAAGTATTGCGCTGATAGATCTCGGTAAGTTGGCTGGTTTGCTCAGGCGCAGCTGGGGCGCAGGATAGCAGCAAGTAGCAACTACAAAGGACTAACAGCATTCTGAGCATAATTGGCTTCCGCAAAAGTTTACCGTGCCAGTTATAACAAACTTCTTGCACTCAGTCAGGTTTTTCGCATATCACTTAGCGCGAATTTTCTTTATAATATGCCGCCTTTTAAGGCATGTTGATGTTTGTGCAAAAACAGCAAACGTCAACACGCCCTAGGTTCCACTGTCGTTCAACCAACGGAAATAAGCCTATGTTGATCCTGCGTGGTGCGCCTGCACTGTCCGAATTTAGAATTCAAAAGTTACTAGACCTTTGTGCCCAGCAAAATTTGCCTGTTAGCGGTATTTACGCTGAATTTATGCACTTTGCTGATTTAGCTGCGCCGTTAAGCGCTGAGCAGCATGCTACTTTGGAAAAGCTGTTGACCTATGGTCCTTCCATTGCCAGCCATCAGCCTGTAGGCCAGTTAATATTGGTAACACCACGCCCAGGCACTATATCGCCTTGGTCATCTAAGGCGACGGATATCGCCCGTAATTGTAATCTACCGCAGGTGAAACGCCTGGAGCGCGGTATTGCTTATTACCTGACTGCTGAGGCGTTGAATGCGTCGCAATTCGCTCAGGTAAGCGCGTTATTACATGATCGCATGATGGAAGCGGTTTTTGCTGAGCTAGCACAAGCTGAAGCCTTGTTTGCTCAGGCTGCACCGGGTGAACTGAGTTCGGTGGATATTCTAGGCGGTGGCCGCGAAGCCTTAGCCAAAGCTAACGTAGAGTTAGGTTTAGCCCTCGCTGACGATGAAATTGATTATCTGGTTACCAATTTCCAGCAGCTTGGCCGTAATCCGAACGACATTGAGCTCTATATGTTTGCTCAGGCCAACTCAGAGCATTGCCGTCACAAAATTTTTAACGCCGATTGGACTATCGATGGCGTAAAACAGCCGAAATCGCTGTTTAAAATGATTAAAAATACCTTTGAGCAAACACCCGATTACGTATTATCTGCTTATAAAGATAACGCTGCGGTCATGGTCGGTTCGGAAGCCGGACGTTTCTTCCCCACACCCGAAGGTAAAGACTACCAGTATCACCACGAACCTATTCATATTTTGATGAAGGTCGAAACCCATAACCATCCAACCGCAATTTCACCTTACCCGGGTGCAGCTACGGGCTCAGGCGGTGAAATTCGCGATGAAGGCGCCACCGGTGTTGGCTCTAAGCCCAAAGCCGGTTTAGTCGGTTTCTCGGTATCAAACTTACGTATTCCAGGTTTTGAACAGCCATGGGAAACCGATTTTGGTAAGCCAGCACGTATTGTCACTGCACTGGACATTATGCTGGAAGGGCCACTGGGTGGCGCAGCCTTTAACAACGAATTTGGTCGTCCAGCCATTAACGGTTATTTCCGTACTTATGAAGAAAAAGTCACCAGCCATAATGGTGAAGAAGTGCGTGGTTACCATAAGCCGATAATGATTGCCGGTGGTTTGGGTAATATCCGTGAAGATCACGTACAAAAAGGCGATTTACCCGTTGGTGCCAAGTTAGTGGTATTAGGCGGCCCAGCGATGAATATCGGCTTAGGCGGTGGTGCTGCTTCGTCGATGGCTTCGGGTCAGTCAGCTGAAGATCTGGACTTTGCCTCGGTAC
>CAZNXI010000165.1:0-6473 GCA_964577005.1 uncultured Rheinheimera sp. | reverse complement strand
TCAGTAAAGCCAGCTAATCTGACCAGCATGCCTTTACGGGCCAGAGGTTCGTCGTCTACCACTATGACATTAAGCATGTTCGGATTCCGTTTTTTCTAGTTGTAAGGGCAATCTTATATTCACTTTTACGCCCCTAGGTTCATTCTGCGTTAGCACTAAAGCAAAATCATTATCGTACAAGGCCGCCAAGCGCTCACGTGTATTTACCAGCCCCACACCACTGTCGGTATTATCTGCTGTTTTGACAATGCCATCAACTAGTGGCATGCCAGGACCATTATCAGCCACTTCCAGCAATAAATCATGACCAAAAATTTTGGCTTTGATAGTGATTTCCCCGCCATTAACCTGACTCGCAACCGCATATTTGATGGCGTTTTCAATCAAGGGTTGTAAAATCAAACTCGGTACTAAGGCTTTCTCTGAGCCAGGCGCTAGATCGATATGAATAGTTAAGCGCTCAGAAAAGCGTACTTTTTCAATTTCTAGATACAGTCGCGCGGCGTAAATCTCCTGCTCTAACAAGACTTTGTTAATAGGATCTTTATACAAAGAATAGCGTAAAAAATCACTCAACCGGCTTACCATTTTGTTTGCGGTATCATTATCATTGATCAACACCAAAGTCGAAATGGCATTGAGCGTATTAAACAAAAAATGAGGATTAAGCTGATAACGTAACATTTTTAACTGCGCTTCATGCGCTTTGTTGGTTGCTGTTAGCAGTTTTTGCTTTTCTAGCTGCAGTGTTTGATAGTATTTAATCCCAAAATACAGCCCACTCCAACTCAGCATGACATAGAGAGCCGCTGGTGTATCTCTAATGTAGAATAACCAATCCGATGGACGATAGCCGTGGCGATAAATTTCCCAGTAATTGAAATTACGCACCACTGTCCACAACATGGCGATCAGCAAAGCCACCATAAGCACTGAGAACACCAGTTTCCAAGGTTCCCAAAACCAGACTTTTCGATAAAAATAGCGCAATGGAATGGTTAACAACCATCCCATGTAAGCATCTAAGCTAATAACGATTAAAAAAGCATCTCGGGTATCCAGCATCAAAGAGCTAAGATAATTGACAATAGCAAAGCCAAGCCATCCTAGGGTATGTAGGATCCAAAATTGCCGATTTCTATCTTCGAAAAGTTTGTTCAAATTTAATGCCGATTAACGCAAAACAAGTATGTATAGTATAACGATATGCGTGCTAAAAACCTCGACAGCCTGCCTTATTTAGCCAGACATTAATCGCAATCTTTAGCACTGCACTGGAAATGATGTGGTATTTGGTATAAGTGATTAATACTTAATGTGTAAACGCTTTAAAACGAAACCGAGCAACCAAGCTGGGCCAATCAATAAAAAGGCCAGATCTTGAAAAAATGAGGGCTTTTTACCTTCAATTTTGTGGCCAACAAACTGAAATACCCACATCACGATGAAAACCAATAAAGACAATAGCCAAATATCGATGACCTGTTGTTGCTCCAGTACCCGCATTAACGACACCACCGCGGCAGAAAAAATGGTCATCCCCAAACCAAGGCTAAATGACAATAAAAAATAAAATAACAAGGCGGGTACTAGTAACAATAAAGCCCAATTAATGCCTTGCTCAGCAAAGCCGGCGATAGGCATGGGAATTTGCCAAAGTAACCCTATCACAGTGGCATAAATGGTCGGAACGGCAAACCAATGAATTAATTTATTTGTCGGATTTTGGTGGCTTACTGCGTATTCACTAAACCACTGTTCTGCTGATTTCATCACACACCTTTATTATTATTGTTGGTTAACATACTGCAAAATAACAAGGTCGGGCCAGTTATTCAAGCTCCTAACCTAGCACAGGCGTCGGTTTTCTATTTTCATCAAGCGCTACAAAGGTAAAACTCCCCGATATAGCCTTGTGTTGATTATCGTCATACATATGTTCGACAAAGATATCAACTTGCACTTTGATACTGGTGCGGCCTACATGAGCGACTCTGGCCACTAACTCTAGAATTGTCCCTGCAGGAATTGACTCTTTAAAATCAACCCGATCAGAACAAACGGTTACCAAAGGCTTGCGACAAAACCGCGTGGCAGCAATAAAAGCGGCTTCATCCATCCAAGCCAAGGCTTCACCACCGAATAACGTATTATGATGATTGGTTCTGCCGGGAAACACCGTTTTGGTGACGCGAGTAACCGCGTATTCGATTCGCTTACTGATTAATGCTTCGTTTGTCATGATGCTACCTAAATAAACTTACAAGCCGTATTATATACCTAAAATACTACCAGCGGCAGCGTTTCACGCCGATAATGCAGCATACAGTGTCGCTGGTAAGGCTAGCAGTCGAGTAAATCGCTGCGCGGTCTTTAGCACTATTTTGCTTTCTCGGAGAATAACTATGTCTGTAGTGCACTATCAGCTAACGCTAGCTGATCCCAGTTCAAAAACGCTGTTAGTTACCTTAAATTTTCTGCCAACAGCTGCGGTTCACGTGTTACAACTGCCAGCTTGGATCCCTGGCAGTTATATGATTCGTAACTTTGCTCGGCATATTATGCAAATTCGTGCCTATGACAAAAATGGCGAACTCATGCTACAGCAGCTGGATAAACAACGTTGGCAGTTGCAGTGTAATGATGAGCAAGTAACCGTGGAATATCAGGTCTATGCCAATGATTTGTCTGTTCGAGCTGCCTTTGTAGATGATGAAGTGGCCGTTTTAAACCCAGCCTGTTTATGCTTAGAAGTAGAAACACTAAAAGAGCACGCTCACCAATTAACTCTCCACTTTGATAACCCGGACGAGAAACGCGTAACCAAAAACTGGCGTGTCGCGACCGCGTTACCGCTAATAAGTGGTGAGCCTTTAAGTCTTGACGCTATTTATCAAGCAACAAACTACCAACACCTCATCGATAGCCCGCTTATGCTGGGCGTGTTTACTCTACAGCAGTTCGATTTGGATGGTGTGCCACACTATATTGTCGTTTCAGGTCAAAACCTATTTGACGAAGCACGGTTATTGCAGGATGTGAAAACACTTTGCCAAACTCAACGTGATGTGTTTGGTGGCTTACCAGAGGATTTAGATCAATACTGGTTTTTACTCTGGGTTACCGAGAGCGGCTACGGCGGACTAGAGCATCAGTTTAGCACCTTGTTACTGTGTAATCGTTTTGATTTACCCGTTCCCGCACTTGAGCAGCAAGATGAGACTTATCACACCTTATTAGGTTTATTTAGCCACGAGTATTTTCACACCTGGTGGGTAAAACGCTTAAAGCCCAGTTGCTTTCATCCGTACCAATTGGCACAAGAACAATACAGTCGACAGTTATGGATTTATGAAGGGTTTACTTCCTATTTTGATGATTTAGCCTTGGTGCAATCGGGCTTAATTAGCCAGCAACAGTATTTAACGCAGCTAGAAAAGCTGATTACGCGAGTTATGCGTAATCCGTCTGAGCAAGTACAAAGCCTTACAGACAGTAGCTTTACGGCTTGGACTAAGTTTTACTTGCAAGATGAGAACGCTGTTAATAGCGTGGTAAGTTACTATGCCAAAGGCGCCTTAGTGGCGTTATTGCTAGATGCTGAGTTAAAACAACACGGTTATGACTTAGCGCTGCTGTGTCGCACCCTCTACCAAGAGTATTTAGATATCGGCACCGCGGACGATAGTATTTTTAATCTCTTAGATAAGTGGCAGTTACCTCAAATTGCAGAGCAATTAAGACAATGGGTTAACCAAGCACGCCGGCTGCCTTTGGAAAGAATTTTGCCTTCGCTGGGGCTAACTTTAGATTGGCGCATTCCTCAGCAGTTTGATGATATCTGCGGTAGCAATGATAAAACCCCTCCTGCGGCCTTAGGATGTAGTCTAAAACCTCAGGGCTCGGCTTTATTGGTGCACCAACTGTATCATGGCTCGGCTGGCCACAAAGCAGGGTTAATGGCAGGGGATCAGCTGTTGGCACTGGCTGGGTTTAAAATTACCGAAAGCAGTTTGCCGCAGCTATTAAGACGCTTACCGCTTTATTCTGTGCAACCTTTAGTGATTTTCCGGAAAGATCGTTTACTGACACTGAGTTTCACGCTAGATACCGCACCGGCCAATGTGGCGATGCTAAGAGTGAGCAATCAAAAAATGCTTAACCGCTGGCTAAAAACGCCGGATTAAACCACAAACGGTGTAATAGTTCAGGCCAAGTTATGCAGCATAACCTGGCCTGATTTTGAAGCATTTCTATCACGACTTTATTACTGCAGTGGAAAGCGCTGCTCTGGTATGGTGGCAAACTCAGGCAAAAGCAATTGCGGATCAAGCCGCTCTTGCAACCAGTTAATACGCCAATCTAAATGCGGACCTGTCACGCGACCTGTTGCCCCGACATCGGCTATATGCTGCCCTTGCCTCACCTCATCGCCAACCTTAACGGCAAACCGGTTTAAATGCATATAGGTTGAAGTGACGCCATGGCCGTGATCGATAATTAAGGTTAAACCAGAGAAATATAAATCCTCAGCTAGTAACACTTTGCCATCCCAGGCTGCAATCACCTTGGCGCCAACTGGCGCAGCAATATCTAAACCAAAATGCGGATTGCGAGGCTGGCCATTAAAGATACGCTGGCTACCGAACACTCCGCTAATCCGCCCTTCTGCTGGACGTACTAGCGTAGCAAATATCGCGCTGTGATCACTGACGACAGTGCGTGCTTGGCGCACGATGCGATTATCGTTAGCAATACGCGCCGTTACACTTGCTGGCGGTTCTACGTATTTTTGCGCTACGCCGGTGATGCTCTGGATATCATACTCTCGACGGCTAAATACCAGCGGTATCGTCGTTTTATTTCCTGCAAGGGCAACGGTTAACTGATGTCTAAGTTCAGCATCGCGGCCTATCCCAAACACAAAACGACCATCAGTAGCAACTTTAAGCGGGGTGTCATTAAACCACACCTGAGCCCCAGCAGGCACTTGGCCACGTAGCAAGCTGCCTTGGGTCAGTTTGCCCTCTAGTACCACTTCTGTCGCATTTGCAAAGCCACTGCTAACTAAAAGCAATAGCGCCTTTACCCACACCTTCATAAGCTACTACCTTATATTGGTTACTACTATCAGCCTGCTTTAACTGACTGGCGATATAATCAGCCAAACACTCTACCGTGGTGTCACAGGGCACGATCTCACAATGGTGCTTCGGGATACACAGCTCAAACCATCCTTGAGCGGCTTGATAACGGAAACTAAAATCATCCGCGGCAGGTGTTAAATACTGCAGGGCGTCGCTAGTGACTAAATCACTGGCTGTACCAAGATAAATATCTTCCCAGCGTTCACACCAGTTTTTGTTAAGGCGAGGCGCCAACATACCGTTAGCATAAATTTGAATAGTAGAACGATGGCCATGAGCAATGCGTTGGCAATTCCCATCATGCTTTTTCAGACCATGGCTGTAGTGATAGTAAAAACCGTTAATCGCCTCAGCTCTTAGCTGTAAGCTGAGTTTTTCAACATTGGCTGGCAATAGCGGTTTAATTTGTTGCTCTAAAAAACGCGCCACGGTCAGTTCGTTAATCTCTGTACCGGGAATAAAGGCATAAGCTTCCGGTGGGCACGCGAGCTGCACTGTACCGCGAGCACTGCGATAAGATACTTTTTGTACTTGTTGCTCAACACTGTGGCTTAGCAAAGGACAATCTGCAGCAATGGCTAATTTGTGATCAACCAAATTATCAATGGCCTGCTTAATCACCTTTTTTACTTTTCCGAAGTCAAAAACCATGGCGGTATCATCAAGCTCGCCTTGCAATTCAACATCGACAATAAAGCTTTCACCCAAGATGCCGCGCTGCTGATGTAAATAAGAAAAATCGATGACGGTAAGATCCCGTACAAATAAAATCATGACGCCTTCCTGAATTAAACGCTAAGCGAATTTAGCTATGCATTATACCTTTGAAGCAAGATGGCGTCATCCTTCAGCGCTTATGTTCATTCAGCCAACTATTGAGAATACCCACCTGCCCTAACTTATGGGCCGCGTACATCAATCGAATGGCATTGCTTAACAGCGTACTGTCATTCCACTGCGTTTTTTGCACAATCTCTTCATAACACTGCAATGCCTCTGGGGTGAGATAACCTCGTAACTCTTTTTTACCCGAGTCTTTTTGCCGCTCACGATAGCGGCGTTGCTTTTCAGCATTCGTTAACGCCTGATTCTTAGCCATCATCTCACCACTTATCCACACTACTCAGACCGTCTCCGGTACCACTCAGACCAGTTTATCCACACGTCTCCGGTTCCGGTATGACCAGTTAACAACATAAATTGCATAAAAAATGTTGAATCTAACACAAATCGGACTTGTCTAGCGTACAGGTGTTCGCTAAGCTGACGCAGCATTTTTATTGGATAAACATACATGACTAAGAATAGCTTTACAAAAGAAGATTT